>CANFVB010000104.1 GCA_947450355.1 Bacteroidota bacterium | reverse complement strand
AGTTTGTGGTAAAACAAAAATAATCAACTTTTTTGTCTTTCCCCTTCGGGGTTTTCTTTTCCGGCTACGCCTACAAAGAAAACCCCGAAGGGGAAGAAATGTCATCAACAATGTTATGAAACTTTACATGTAGTTATACGTTATTTACATTAAAAGATATGTTTAATACGTAGTAAAATGTGTTTTTTACGTATAATTATATGTTTTTTACGTATAATTATATGCTTTAAACATATAATTATATGCTTTATACCTAATAATTTCAAATAAATTGTCTACAAATAACCAAGCATTAAAAATATTAGTTATATTTGGTAACCTAGTTTAACCTCATAAATATGAAAGCACTTATTAAGATTGCATTATTTAGCTTAATACTTTTAAGTATTAATTGTACTTCTAAACAAGATAATTCCAACATCACTCCTGAACAATTAGCAGCAAAAAAAACAGCTATCCAAAATTATATAAATACCTTTTCTTGTTCTGAAAGTGTTGGCTGTAATTATATTGCTTTTGGTTCAAAACCTTGCGGAGGACCTAGAATGTATTTAGTATTTTCTAATACAATAAACTTGCCACAACTTCAAACTATGGTTACTGAATATAACGAAATGGATCATTTAAGAAACATTCAAACCAACGCAATTTCAGATTGTTCAATACCTACACCACCAAATGAAATTGCTTGTGTTAATGGCGTTTGTACAATAATAAATTAGTTAGTCTATTTGTTTTTTTCATTCGTTATTGTGTACATAATTAATTGTCGGTATTTCAATTGGGTTTCATTCAAATCTGCCTAAATTGGTTCTATTTAGTTAATTATTAACAGCTGTTTCGCAAAAAACTATAGAAGTTTTACTACTTTTGTATTTAGAAAAATTCTAAATAAAGAAATGTTAGACCTTCAAAAAATCAGAGCCGATTTCCCTATTCTTTCTCAAAAGGTAAATGGAAAACCATTAGTTTATTTTGATAATGGCGCTACTTCGCAAAAACCGCAAGTTGTGATTGATGCGATTTCAAAATATTATCAGGAAATTAATGCCAATATTCACCGTGGCGTTCATACGTTAAGTCAATTGGCTACGGATGCTTACGAGACTTCGAGAGGAAAAATCCAACAACATATTAATGCGAAATTTGCTCATGAGGTACTTTTTACTTCTGGAACAACGCACGGAATTAACTTGGTTGCTAATGGTTTTACGTCGATATTAAAAGCGGGTGATGAGGTTTTGGTTTCCGCATTGGAACACCATTCTAATATTGTGCCTTGGCAAATGTTGTGTGAAAAAACGGGTGCTATTTTGCGAGTGATTCCAATGGATGAAAACGGCGAATTGATACTTTCAGAATTTGATAAATTAGTGTCGAATAAAACCAAAATTGTGACTGTAAACCACATCTCGAATGCATTGGGAACGGTCAATCCTATTGAATATATGATTGATAAAGCGCATGAATTTGGAGCTGCAATTTTGATTGATGGCGCACAAGCTGTTCCACATTTAAAGCCAAATGTACAAGAATTAGATTGTGATTTTTATGTTTTTTCAGGACACAAAATGTGCGGGCCAACAGGAACTGGAATTTTATATGGAAAAGAAGCGTGGTTGAATAAATTACCGCCTTATCAAGGTGGCGGTGAAATGATAAAAGAAGTGACTTTCGAGAAAACTACGTATGCCGAATTGCCTCATAAATTTGAAGCTGGAACCCCAAATATTGCTGGAGGAATTGCCCTTGGAACCGCAGTTGATTATATGAATGAAATTGGTTTTGAAAACATCCAAATTCAGGAAAAAGAATTGCTAGAATATGGTACCAAACGCTTATTAGAAATTGAAGGATTGAAAATTTATGGCACTGCCAAAGATAAAACGTCTGTAATTTCCTTTAATATCGAAGGAATTCATCCGTATGATATTGGAACAATAATTGATAAATTAGGAATAGCAGTTCGAACGGGGCATCATTGTGCGCAACCGATTATGGATTTTTTCAAAATTCCAGGTACGATTAGGGCTTCCTTTGCGTTTTATAATACTAAAGAAGAAATTGATATCTTTGTAGAAAGCGTGAAAAGAGCGCAATTAATGTTATCATAAAAAACAGAATATATGAAAATAGTAACACTTTTAGCGGCATTATTGTTTGCTTGCACAAGTTGCAATTGCAAGAAAGTTGCAGTAGCATCAACTAACGAAAAGTATGAAACTTTGGTAATTGAATACGAAGCAAATACTAGAGGTTTTTATCAAAAATTGATTGTTCAAAATCATACAATTTCTTCAACTGATGATAGAAATGGTGAAAAAAATCCAATTGTTCAGAAAATTTCAGATGCCGATTGGAATGCATTAATTTTTGAATTTAATAAAGTTGATTTAGAGGGTTTGCCAAATTTGAAAGCGCCAACAGAAAAAAGATTTTATGACGGTGCAGCAATTGCAGGTTTGAAAATCACTTTTAAGGGAAAAACATTTGAAACAACAAACTTTGACCACGGATTTCCACCAATGGAAATTCAAAAAGTGGTTGAAATAGTAAACTCATTATTTAAAGCAGAAGAATGAAAATAAAAGCGATACAAGACGAAATTGTAGATGAGTTTTCGATGTTTGACGATTGGATGGAACGCTACGAATACATCATCGAATTGGGGAAAAAGTTACCTTTAATAAAAGAAGAATTTAAAACGGAAGACAATATTATCAAGGGCTGCCAATCGAAAGTATGGTTAAAAGGAGAACAAAATAGTGATGTAATAGTTTTCACAGCCGATAGCGATGCGATTTTAACCAAAGGGATTATTGCCATTTTAATTCGTACTTTTTCCAATCAAAAAGCTGCCGATATTTTAGCCGCTGATTTGGATTTTATTGATGAAATTGGATTGAAAGAACATTTATCACCAACACGAGCCAATGGATTGGTATCGATGATAAAAAATATAAAAATGTATGCTTTGGCATTTGACGCAAAAAATTAAATGTTTTTTACCATATAAGTCATATAAGTTCATATAAATTTAAAAAGCATAAAAAAGAAGAAATATAAGCCATAACTGATGATTTATCATTGGTTTAAAAACAAAAATATGACAAAATCTTATTTAAAGAATTTAGTTTATCAAGTAAATGGAGCGGCAATTGAAGTACATAAACATATTGGTCCAGGCCTTTTAGAAAGTGTATATCATAAATGTTTAGAGCAAGAATTATCGCATAGAGGAATTTCTTTCCAAACCGAATTAATAATTCCGATTCAATATAAAGATTTCAAAATTGAGGCTGATTTAAAATGTGATTTAGTTATTGAGAAAAAATTGGTTGTTGAGTTGAAATCCGTAAAGAAAATTTTACAAATTCACGAAGCTCAAATTTTAACTTATATGAAATTATTAGAAGTTCCAATGGGTTTATTAATTAATTTTAATGTTACAAATATTTATAAAGAAGGACAAAAAACGTATGTAAATGAACACTATCGCTATTTAGAAGATTAAACTTAAATGACCTTAATTGCCTTATATGGTGAAAAATAAAAAATAAAAAATTATGGAAGAATATACAGATACAATAAACTTAGGGGATAACGTAGTAAAAAAATTAAAAGGGATTTACGATCCAGAAATTCCTGTTGATATTTATGAGTTAGGACTCATTTATGATGTGATGATTAATGAAGATAACGAAGTCAAAATCCTAATGACCTTAACTTCCCCAAATTGTCCCGTTGCAGAATCTTTGCCTCGTGAAGTGGAGGAAAAAGTGCAGTCAATTGATGAAGTAAAATCTTGCGAAGTTGAAATTACTTTTGACCCACCTTGGAGCAAAGATTTGATGAGCGAAGAAGCAAAATTAGAATTGGGGATGTTGTAAAAACAAAGTCATAATGTCGAAAGTCTTAAAGTCGAAGGGAGCTGACTTTCGACATTTGACATTCGACTCAAAGACAGTATTATGGATGAAATCATAAATAAAGTTGCCAATAGTTCGCTTGAAGTTTTCGATTTGGAGGATTATTATCCAATGGGAATTCGTGCTCAAATTGATATTTCACAATGGCTTTTAGAAGGTTTCATTTTGAAAGAAAAAGAGTTTCGGGAACATTTGAAGCAACACGATTGGAAACAATATCAAGACAATTATGTTGCTGTTTTTTGTAGCAACGATGCTATAGTTCCTGCTTGGGCTTCCATTTTAGTTGCCTTGCAATTGGCTCCATTTGCCAAGAAAATTGTGAATGGAAATTTAGAAGATTTAGACACCTCATTATACCAAGAAATTCTACCTACACTTGATTATGCGGTTTTTGAAAACAAGCCAGTTATTATAAAAGGATGTTCAAAAAAACCAGTGCCAATCAGTGCTTATGTATTAGTGGCTCAATATTTGCAGCCATTTGCAAAAAGCATTATGTATGGAGAAGCTTGTTCAGCAGTTCCTTTGTACAAGAAAAAATAATAATTTAATACCATTCAAAAATGAAAAAATTAGTAATTATTTTGCTTTGCATATTTGGGATTTCATCTGCGCAGTCTCAAGATTTGATTAAACCAGACACCACTAAAGTTTGGACAAAAAAAGGAAATTTTTCGTTGCTTTTCAATCAGTCAAATTTTAATAATTGGGCAGCTGGAGGCGAAAATAATATGTCTGGAAATTTAGGAATTAACTACGATTTCAATTACAAAAAGAAAGACGTAACTTGGGATAATAAAATCATTGCTTCCTATGGATTGGTGAAAACCAAAAATTCGCCTTTCGAGAAAAAAACTGACGACCGATTGGAATTCAATTCGCTTTTGGGTAAAAAAGCAAAAGGACTTTGGTATTATTCTGCTATTTTGAATTTTAAAACACAAATTGCAAAAGGCTATATTTATGGAAAAGATGCCAATGGAGCGGAATTCAGAACAGAAACCACCAATTTATTATCACCTGGATATTTAACTTTTGGACCTGGAATGTTATGGAAAAAATCGAATAATGTGAAATTCAATATGGCACCAGCTACTTCCAAAATTACAATTGTAGATTCAGATTTTACAGTTCCAAACAAAGGTTATTTTGGTGTTGAAGAAGGAAAAAATTTAAGATACGAACTTGGATTTTATGGTTCTGGATATTTTAAATTTAATTTAATGACAAATGTTTCGCTTGAGAACATTGTAAGTGTTTATTCCAATTATATCGACAAACCCGAAAACATAGATTTGGATTATCAAATAAATATCGTGATGCGAATCAATCGATATTTATCAACTAATTTATCGATGCAAGCCATTTATGATGATAATGCTTTTCAAGGATTTCAAACCCGTCAAGTTTTTGGATTGGCAGTAAACTTTGGATTTTAATAAATCACAAACTTTGTTAAAATAAACGGTATTCGTATTTCCTTTTTTAATTTTGTAAAAGATGAAAAAGAAAATAATTCATATCAATTTTTCTTTAGTGATTGCAATAGTATTCTCAATATTGTTTCAATCATTTGATTCGTATAAGCATTTTAAAACGGAATTTTCCGAACCTAAATGTGCACACGAAAGTACTTCAAAGCACGAAATTACTCACCAACATCATTCCGCAGAACACTGTTTTATATGTAAATTTTCTTTCAGCGCTGCGGTAACTTCTGATTTTTTTGTTTTTAAAACTCAAAATCAACCCGTTGAAATTCCAAATAATTTCTTCTGTTCGGAAGTTTATTTATTTTTTTCAGAAAATTCAAATCCGCTTCGTGGCCCACCCGTTTTTAATGTTTAATCTGAACTAAATCAGCTGTTTAACATCGTGCGATATTAAATTTCAAACATTAATTATTCCAAATGAAAAAAATCTTAATTACCCTTTTCATAGGGTTTTCGGCATTTTTAAATGCGCAAAATAAAATATCAGGAACCATAACAGATAAAGAAAACCAACCCATTAAAGGGGTTTCGGTATTTGTTTCCGATTTACATAAAAGCTCATCAACCGATGAAAAAGGAAATTTCAGCATCAATAATCTTCCATTGGGAAACATCAAAATTGCAATTTCAGCACTTGGTTTTATCAATCAAAATAAAACAATTGCAGTTCAAAGTGGAGAAAATAAATTGGATTTGATTTTAGAACCAACCATTTTTCAAATGGACGAAGTGATAGTTGCAACCGCATTTAATAAATTACAATCGCAAAATGTAATGAAAGTGGAGCACGAAAGCATGAAATCATTACAGCAAAAAGGAACTTCAACTTTAATTGAAGGCTTGGCGACTATTCCTGGAGTTTCACAAGTTTCAACGGGAACTTCCATTGGAAAACCAGTAATACGTGGGTTAAGCGGGAATCGGGTTTTGGTGTATTCGCAAGGCGTTCGGATGGAAAACCAACAATTTGGTGATGAACACGGATTGGGATTAAATGATGCTGGCGTTGAAAGTGTTGAGGTTATCAAAGGACCTGCTTCTTTACTTTATGGTTCCGATGCGTTGGGCGGAGTCCTGTATTTTAACCCTGAAAAATTTGCAAAAGCAAATACTTTTCAAGGCGATTTCAGTCAAAAATTATTTTCAAATACGTTAGGAAGTAACACTTCTTTGGGATTAAAAACATCAACCGAAAATTGGAAATACTTGGTTCGTGGAAGTTATAATTTACATTCCGATTATAAAATTTCAGATGAAAATCGAGTGACAAATACAAGATACAATGAACAGGATTTAAAGGCTGGAATTGGATATAGCAACTCTCATTTTTTAAGCGTTTTAAGGTATAATTTCAATAAATTGGATTTAGGAATTCCTGAAAATGGCATTGCCGAACAAACATCAAATTACAATACAGAGTATCCAAAACAAGGAGTTTTTAATCATTTGTTGAGTTTGAATTCTACTGTTTTTCTGAAAAACTCTAAATTGGATATCGATTTGGGATACATTTCAAATGACAGAAGTGAATTTGTTGAAAATGCTATTGCAAATTTGCACATGAAGTTGAAAACGATGAATTATGATTTGAAATACCATTTGCCAAAAATCGGTAATGTGGAATCTATTTTCGGAATTCAGGGAATGCATCAAACCAATCTAAATTCAGGTTTAGAATTTTTAATTCCCGATGCTGCTACAAATGATTTTGGGGTTTTTGGAACAGCCAATTACGAATGGAAATCGAATATTTTTCAAGCAGGAATTCGTTTTGACAATCGGAATATTTCAAGCGAAAGTCACGGAATTTCTGGGAATGAAGGTTCATTTGAAGCCATTAATAAAACATTTAATAGTATAAATGCATCGCTGGGATACAAAACCAATTTAGCAGAAAAATTAACTTTGCGCCTCAATTTTGCTTCTGGTTTTCGAGCTCCAAATTTAGCTGAATTAACTTCAAATGGCGTTCACGAAGGAACCAATCGCTATGAAATTGGGAATAGTGCATTAAAAACAGAGCAAAATGTTCAATCAGATTTGAATTTGGAATATAAAAACAGTCATTTTGAATTTTTTGTAAATGGCTTTTACAACCACATAAACAATTATATTTATACAAATCCTTCAGGTTTGGTTATCGATGGAAATGATGTATTCAATTATATTCAAGATAATGCCAAATTATACGGGGGCGAAATCGGACTTCATTTTCACCCACATCCTTTAGATTGGCTGCATTTTGAAAGTAGTTTTGAAACTGTTACGGGTAAGAAACAAAATGGTGATTT
>CANFVB010000103.1 GCA_947450355.1 Bacteroidota bacterium | reverse complement strand
GTTATAACAGGAGCAGGAGGAGTTTTGTGTGGTACATTGGCAAAAGCATTGGCTAAACAAGGCTACCAAATAGCACTTTTGGATTTAAAAAAAGAAGCCGCAGATGCAGTTGCTAACGAAATTAATGCAGCTGGTGGTAAAGCAATTGGCGTTGCCGCAAATGTGTTGGAAAAAGAATCATTAGAAGCAGCCAAAAAAGAAGTAAATGAAAAATTGGGAAGTTGCGATATTTTGGTAAACGGAGCAGGAGGAAATCACCCATTGGGAACCACATCTAATCCATTTCTATTAGAGGAAGATTTACAAAATACAACTGAAGGTTTCAAAACTTTTTTTGATTTAGATGCCGAAGGAATAAAATTCGTTTTCAATTTAAACTTTATCGGAACTTTATTGCCAACACAAGTTTTTTCAAAAGACATGATTGGCAAAAAAGGCTGTAGCATTTTGAATATTTCTTCGATGAATGCCTTCACACCTTTGACAAAAATACCAGCATACAGTGGTGCAAAAGCGGCGGTATCTAACTTTACGCAATGGCTAGCAGTACACTTTTCAAAAGTGGGAATTCGTGTCAACGCATTAGCTCCTGGATTTTTCTTGACCGATCAAAACCGTGCTTTATTGACAACTGGAAACGGTGAATTGACTGCAAGAGGAAACACCATTATTGATCAAACTCCTATGGGAAGATTTGGAGAACCGGAAGATTTAATAAGCACCACGCTTTATTTATGTGATGATGCATCTTCTTTTGTAACAGGTGTTGTTATTCCGATTGATGGAGGTTTTAGTGCATTTAGTGGAGTTTAAAAAATAGTATTTAATAGTATATACCTATAGTTATGGAACAAACATGGAGATGGTACGGACCAAATGACCCTGTAAAATTATCTGACGCTAGACAAGCTGGTGCAACTGGAATTGTTACTGCATTACACCATATTAAAAATGGACAAGTGTGGGAAGTGGACGAAATCATGAAAAGAAAAAATGAAGTAGAAGCAGCAGGATTAACTTTATCAGTTGTTGAAAGCATTCCAGTTCACGAAGACATAAAAAAACAATCGGGAGATTATTTGAAATATATAGAAAACTACAAGCAAAGTATTAGAAACTTAGCGACTTGTGGAATAAACATTGTTTGTTATAATTTCATGCCTGTTTTAGATTGGTCAAGAACCGATTTGTCTTATGAAATGCCTGATGGTTCTAAAGCCTTGCGTTTTGATATCAATGAATTCGCTGCTTTTGAATTGTTTATTTTAAAAAGACCAGGAGCAGAAAACACCTATTCAGAAGCGCAGCAAGCGAAAGCAAAAGCGACTTTTGAAAAGTTAACCGATGCTGAAAAAGTAAAATTGCAACAAAACATTATTGCAGGTTTACCAGGAGCTGAAGAGTCTTATACTGTGGAAGATTTCTTAAAAGTACTTCAAGGGTATGATGGAATTGATGCCAATAGATTGAAAGAGAATTTATATTATTTCTTACGTGAAATTATTCCTGTAGCCGAAAGTGCTGGTGTTTTAATGGCGATACATCCTGACGATCCTCCTTATCCAATTTTAGGATTGCCAAGAGTAGTTTCTACAGAAGCTGATTTGATTCAATTATTAAATGCAATTGATTCGCCATCCAACGGATTTTGCATGTGTACAGGTTCTTACGGAGTTATTGCTGATAATGATTTGCCAGGAATTGTAGATCGTCATGGGGATAAAATGAATTTTATTCACTTGAGAAGTACCAAACGTGATGCAGAAGGAAATTTCTATGAAGCCAACCATTTAGAAGGCGATGTGGATATGTATGAGGTGGTGAAATCGATTCTAAAAAAGCAAAAAGAGACCAAACGAATCATTCCGATGCGACCGGATCACGGGCATCAAATGTTGGACGATTTGAACAAAAAAACAAATCCAGGATATTCAGGAATAGGTCGTTTACGCGGTCTTGCTGAATTGAGAGGTTTGGAAATGGGAATTGAACGCAGTTTATTTTAATATAAAAGATGACTGAAAATATATTTATTACGGATGACTTTTTGCTACACAGTGAAGCAGCAAGAACGCTGTATCACGATTATGCAAAAGCGCAACCTATTTTCGATTATCACTGTCATTTGTCTCCAAAAGACATTGCTGAAGACCGCCAATTTGAGAATTTATATCAGATATGGATTGATGGGGATCATTATAAATACAGAGCCATGCGTGCCAATGGGGTGGATGAAAAATTCATTACGGGTGACGCAAGCGATTATGAAAAATTTGCTAAGTGGGCAGAAACGGTTCCTTATACGCTAAGAAATCCTTTGTACCATTGGACTCATTTGGAATTGAAAAATTATTTTGGAATCACCACTTTATTAGATTCAGATTCTGCACAAGCCATTTATAACCTATGTTCTAACTTATTGAAAAAACCAGAATACAGCGTAAAAAATATTCTTAGGAAAATGAATGTTGCAGTTGTGGGAACTACGGATGATCCAACGGATGATTTGCGCTACCATAAACAATTGCAAGACGACAAATTTGAAATTAGAGTTTTGCCTTCCTTCCGTCCCGACAAAGCAACGGAAATAGAAAAAGGACAAGCGTTTGTGGATTGGATTCAAAAATTAGAAAAAACAGTTGGTTATTCTATTACTGATTATTCAAATTTAATAAAAGCACTTCAAGAACGTCATGATTTTTTCCATGAAATGGGTTGTCGAATTTCCGATCACGGACATACTAATTTCTATGGAGAAGAGTATACAGATAGTGAAGTGAACTCCATTTTTTCTAAAGCATTGAAAGGCGAATCGGTTTCTGTTTTGGAGATTAATAAGTACAAATCAGCTGTTTTATTTGAATTGGCATTGATGAATAAGAAAAAATCTTGGGCGCAGCAATTTCATGTTGGTGCGATAAGAAACAACAATGCTAAAATGCTACAGGATATTGGTCCCGATCAAGGATTTGATTCTATTGGCGATTTGAATATGGCTGATAATATGAGCAAATTCTTTGGAAGATTGAGTCAATGCGATGGTTTAACGAACACGATTGTCTATAATTTAAATCCCCGTGATAGCGAAATGTTTGCCTCGATGGCGGCTAATTTTAACGATGGAATAGTGGCGGGTCAAATGCAATATGGTGCTGCTTGGTGGTTTTTGGATCAAAAAGATGGAATGGAAAAACAATTGGACGTACTTTCTAACTTTGGTTTATTGAGCCGATTTGTTGGAATGGTAACCGATTCCAGAAGTTTTCTTTCTTTTCCAAGACACGAATATTTTAGACGTATTTTGTGCAATGTTCTTGGCGACGAAATTCAAAAGGGCGAATTGCCGAACAATATGAAACATATCGGAACTATGGTGGAAGCCATTTGTTATAAAAATGCAGTAGCTTATTTTAATATTAATAATCGATAGACAGAACCCGAATTTGTATAAATTCAAAAACTAACCAAACCTATAAAACTACTAATGAAAGAAACGAATCAATCAATCGGAAAATACAGATGGACCATTTGTGGTTTGCTGTTTTTTGCAACTACCGTAAACTATTTAGACCGTCAAGTATTGAGTCTTTTAGCACCAAGTCTGTCAAAAGAATTCAATTGGTCAAATAGTGATTATGCCAATATCACAGCGGTGTTCCAGTTTATTTATGCTATTTCAATGCTGTTTGCAGGTAGAATAATTGACAAATTAGGAACCAAAAAAGGGTATATTTTAGCCATTACAGTTTGGTCATTAGGAGCAATAATGCATGCGTATTCCTTGCCTGTTGGAACCGCATTTTCAACATTTATGGTTTGGATTGGAGTTGGAGCAGTGCCCGTTTCAATAGCGGGATTTATGTTGTCTCGTGCTGTTTTAGGTTTTGGAGAATCAGGAAACTTTCCAGCAGCAATAAAAGCGGTAGCAGAATATTTCCCTAAAAAAGAACGTTCATTTGCTACAGGAATTTTTAATTCGGGTTCTAATATTGGTGCTATTTTAGCTCCTTTAACTGTGCCGGTTATTGCTGTAAATTATGGTTGGGAATTTGCTTTTATACTCGTAGGAGCCATTGGATTTATATGGGTAATTGCTTGGTTTATATTTTACGAAATTCCATCAAAACAAAAAAGATTATCAAAAGCAGAATACGATTATATTCATGATGATGAAGCAGTAATAACCGAAAATATTGAAGCCCCTAAAGAAGAAAAAGTGGCTTGGTTTAAATTATTAGGCTACAAACAAACTTGGGCTTTTGTATTTGGTAAATTTATGACCGATGGAATTTGGTGGTTCTTTTTGTTTTGGTTGCCAAAATATCTTGAAGCGCAATTTAATATGAAAGGTACCGAAATTGTACTTCCATTAGCGGTATTATACAGCATGACAATGATTGGAAGTATTGGTGGAGGCTGGTTCCCGATGTATTTTATCAATAAAGGACACAATCCTTATGAAGGAAGAATGAAAGCAATGTTTTTTATAGCCTTATTTCCTTTAGTGGTTTTATTAGCGCAACCTCTTGGTCATTTTACTTTTTGGATTCCTGTATTATTAATTGGGGTTGGAGCTTCTGCTCACCAAGCGTGGTCGGCTAATATTTTCACTACCGTTTCTGATATGTTTCCTAAAAAAGCAATTGGTTCCATCATTGGAATTGGCGGAATGGCTGGTGGTCTTGGAGGCGTTTTAGTATCTAAATTAGGAGGCGCATTATTTGATTATTATGATGGTTTAGGACATATTCAAACAGGTTATACTATCATGTTTGCAATTTGCGCTGTGGCCTATTTGATAGCTTGGTCAGTAATGAAAACTTTAGTTCCTAAATATAGTCCGATAACTGATTTGTAATTGTTAGACACAAATGCGAACCATCGGAAAATCTATTTCACGATTTATTCAATTGTGAAATAGATTTTTTAATTCAAATAGATTTTCAATAAGTTTTACTTAATAATTTTAAGAATGAATTCATCTTCTAACATATACAGTTTAATAACGAGGCAAAGTGTTGTTTTATTTTCAATTATAATTAATTCAACGCTACTTTATTCACAAGAAATACCCCAAATAATTAGTCAGAAAGAAGTTTCCTCACAAAATTTCTTGCCTGATTTTAGTTATGCGGGGTATCATTTTGGAAATATTAAAATTCCAATCATTAATGAAAAAGTAATTTTAGCTTCTGATTTTGGGGTAATTGCTAATGATAATTTAGACGATTCTAAAGCGTTGTTAAAAGCATTTAAAGCTGCAAATGAAGTTCAAGGAAATGTTGTTTTGCAATTGCCTGCCGGAAAATTAATTCTAAGTGATATTTTATATATTGAGCGAAGTAATTTTGTGTTACGTGGCGCTGGTTCTGGAAAAGAAGGAACAGAGATTTTCTGTCCTCGTCCAATGATGTATTTAAAAAACCAAGAATCTCTTGCGGAACTTCGCGAATATTTAACTTCAACAGGCAAAAGACAAATTGAAAAAGAGAATAATTTAGACTTGCCATTTTCACAATATGCATGGTCAGGTGGTATGATTTGGACGCAAGTTCCAAACCAACGTGTGAAATCATATATGGAAAAGTACGATACCCCACCAACGGTTTTAGCTAAAGTTATTCAAGGAAAAAGAGGCGAAAGCGTTTTTACTGTTTCGGATGTAAATGGATTAAAAGTAGGCGATATTGTTGAATTAGATTTGTTCAATAAAGATGGTGAAAAAGGAGATATTATTGAAGCTTTATATAAAAATTCAAAAGTTAAAGTAGGGTATTCTCATTGGAAACAACCAACATTGGCTTTAGTGCGTCAGCAAGTTGAAATTGCTGCTATTTCTAAAAACAAGGTTACTATTAAAACGCCTTTATTGATAGATGTAAAACCAAATTACCAAGCGCTTTTGATAGAATGGAATCATTTGTCCGAAGTTGGTATTGAGCATTTACGAATTAGTTTTCCTGATGCCGCCAGAGTTGCGCATCATGTGGAACAAGGATATAATGGTATTTTCCTTACACGAGTTTTTAATAGTTGGGTTCAAGATGTAAGTATCAATAATGCCGAAAGTGGAATTCTAACGGAAGAAATTGCCAATGTAACTATTAAAGATATTGTTTCGGAAGGAAAAAACATAGCTCATTATACTGTTGCAATGGGGGGTGTTCATAATGTTTTGGTTGAAAATTTGAAAGTATATAATAAGGCGGTTCATCCTTTAAGTTTTAATACTTTTTCTACTAAAAGTGTCTATGAAAATTGTGAGATTTTTACTGAACCTGATTTAGATCAACATGCAGGAGCCAATCATCAGAATTTATTTGATAATATTAAAGTGCATTTTGAAGCAAATGCAGATAATAAATATCCCCTTTTTGAGGGTGGAGGCGCCAGTTATTGGAAACCATCACACGGAGCGTATTCTACTTTTTGGAATATTAATGTGGATGTTAAGGGTGGTGATTCAGCATCTTCAATTGAGCTTAACGGAATGGATGAAGGGCCTTTAGCAAGAATAATTGGAATAAATGGAAATAGAAATTTCACAGTCAAATATGGTCCAGATGCCTATATAGAATTTATAAATCAGCCGATGACAAAGATTCCGTCTTTATATGGCTATCAATTAAAAAAACGATTAAAGTAATTTTTTTTGTTTTTAAAATTTAATGTATTAATTTCACTAAATGATTAAACAATTTGAATTATTTTCAGATAAATAAAGAATGAAAAACCTACTGCTATTTTCCCTTATTATTTTTTTTACTGTCGGTTCTTTCTCCCAATCTAACCGATACAGATTAAAAAATATTACTACTGTAAATGGACTCTCGCAAAGTTCTGTTATTGCTATTCACCAAGATTTACAGGGACAAATGTGGTTTGGAACTCGCGATGGTCTTAATAGATATGACGGCAGTAACATAACTGTTTTTCGAAACAATCCTAAAGATACTTTGTCAATTTGTAATAATGACATTCTTTCCATTGAAGGTGATAAAACTGGAAATATTTGGGTTGGAACCTATAACGGACTTAACTGTTATAATCCAGTTACCAATATTTTTAAGCATTATTTGCATGGCAATGCCACCAATACGTTATCTAATAATACAATTTGGAATATTAAAGAAATTAAAAATGAAATCTGGATTGCAACTGCAGGTGGATTATCAATTTTCAATAAAACTACTCAAAAGTTTACTTCCGTTTTTCATAATTCAAAGAACAATTTAAGTCTTCCTAATAATTTTGTTTTGTCTATTTATGAAACTAAAAAAGGAGCAATTTGGATTGGAACTTCTAATGGATTGTGCAAATTAATAAATCGTAGAGGCGACACTTTTACATTCAAACAATATTATACTGAAAATAGCGAAAGTGTTTATGTTCAGGATATTAAAGAAGATTATTTTGGAAATTTATGGGTTGCTACCAAAACAAATGGGCTTTTAAAATTGGATCCAACTTCAAAAAAATTACTTCCATTTTCAGTAAATCAAAACCAAATAAATGCGGATGTAAGAACTTTAGATTTTGATAAAAAAGGAGTTGCTTGGGTTGGCACTTATGAAGGTGTAAGCACAATTCAAAACGATGGAAGTATTCAAAAAGTATATAATAATCCAGATAGAAAGACAAGTTTTGGGAAAATAAAATCAGTTTTCACAGATAAAAAAGGTTCGGTATGGATTGGGTCTTATTACAATGGAATTAGTATTTGGGATGAATCGAATAATAATT
>CANFVB010000102.1 GCA_947450355.1 Bacteroidota bacterium | reverse complement strand
CAATTCCATTGGTATAAACCAAAAAAGCAAAGAGTAAAAAAAGTATTTTTTTCATTATTATAGGGCTATTTGTAAACTATTTATTGTTGTATTTTCAATTTTAAATCGCTCGTCTTGTCGGATTCCAACAACCCAAACAATTTCATTATTAGAATATAAAATCCAAGTATTTTCTTTTTGCAAAAGCGATAATTTCTCATCTTTGAAAAGTTTGCTCACTTTTTTCGATTTTCCATTCATTCCAAAAGGCTGAAAAACGGCACCTTTTTCAAATCTTTTCAATACCAAAGGATATTTTAATTTATCACCGTCAACAAATATAATAGAATTATCAGTATTTGAATTGTAATCTTTGTTACAAAACGAAAGTTTTATAGGAAGATTAACTTCTTTTTGATTTTCATCAATAAAATATTCTTCTGTTGCATCAATTTCATTCATTGGACATAAAATCAAAAAATGGCGGTCTTTTAAAAGTCTAAATTCACCAGAAAAAACCTGTTTTCCTGATTGTGAAGTTACCAAATCATAAATATCATCCCAAGCAGAAAAACCAAATTCTTTCAGCCATTGGTACAAATAGGATTTATAATTGGGCAATTTTGTAAGTTTTTCAATGTCAAAATGAATCTCATTTTCAATCTCCGTTGCCACTTGCTGATAAATCATAATCGTAGCATCTTCAACCATTGCTTGTGCTTCTTTCAAATATTTTTGTGTGTTTTGAAATGAAGTTAGAAAATTCAGATTCAATTCTTTTAATATCGGAACCAAATCGTGGCGTATTTTGTTTCGTAAATATTTATCCGAAGCATTGCTGCTGTCTTCGCGCCACAGAACTGCATTTGCGGAAGCGTAATTTGAAATTTCATTACGGCTAAAAGCCAATAAAGGTCGAATTACCGAGTTATTTTGAGTTGGAATTCCCGTAAAACCGTCCAATCCCGAACCCCGAACAAGATGAATTAGAAAGGTTTCAATGTTGTCATCGGAATGATGCGCGGTCAAAATATAATCGTAATTTTCGGTTTCTAATAATTCATAAAACCAATTGTACCGCAATTTTCGAGCTGCAACTTGAGTGGATAATTTATAATCATTTGCAAAAGCTTGCGTGTCAAATTGAGTGATGAAAACGGGGATTTTATTAGTATCTGCAAAGTCTTGCACGAATTTTTGGTCGCCAAAACTTTCTATTCCACGAAGCTGAAAATTGCAATGTGCAAGGGCAAATTCATAATCCAAAGCCTGAAATAAATGCGCCATAACCATACTATCCAAACCGCCACTTGTTGCCAAAAGCAGTTTTTTGCCTTTCAAAAAAGGGAAATTACTTGAAATATGGATTTTGAATTTTTCAATCATAGTCAAAAATAGTTATTTTAAATCATACCACGAAACAACATTCACAATAGAACAAATTATTTTAAAATTTCGCATAAAAAAAGCAACGAAAAATCGTTGCTTTTTAAGAACATAAACCAATATGGTCTTTAAGTTTAAAGGTTTTATTAGCAGACTAAAAGTCTGAAAAGTAAATTCCAAATCTCTGAAATTAGCCACAGATTCACAGATTAAAAATGATTAAAATCTGTGAATCTGTGGCTAAAAAACATTTTTAAAGCTAAGGCTAAATGCACTGAA
This sequence comes from Bacteroidota bacterium, assembly GCA_947450355.1. Classification (GTDB taxonomy): domain Bacteria; phylum Bacteroidota; class Bacteroidia; order Flavobacteriales; family Flavobacteriaceae; genus Flavobacterium. The sequence continues at coordinate 6,133 of CANFVB010000102.1, read as the reverse complement.
ACGCAAAGTTTTAAACAATATTTTGAGACAATAAACTCAATTATTTTTCAGGTTTTTCTTCTAAATTATTCATTTTCTCTTCTGTTTTTTCAATTTCTTTTTGCAACATTGGATGGTCTTCACCACAACAATGTTTTTTTTCACCGTGTTTACAGCAATGTTTTTTACGCTTACATTCTGAGTTGCATTTGTGCTTTTTGCATTTTTGACTCATTCCTTCCATAGAACAAACGTGCCCCATTTCGCCGTGTCGATAGCAATGGTTTCCTTCTTTACAATCGGTATTACAAACGTGTTGGGTTTCGTATTTTTTAACTTTTGGTTTTATTTGAGCCGTTGCAATTGCAGAAAATCCAAATATTAAAATCATAATTAGCAGTATCTTTTTCATAATTTATAGCTTTGAAGTTTATAAAATTATTCTAAATCAATACTTAAATTTACGTATTAACTAATTGGAATTCAATACATTTAACATCGCATTGGCTTTCAAAAGACATTCTTCATATTCATTTTCAGGAACCGAAAGTGAGGTAATTGCACTTCCTACCGAAAAGGAAATGTATTGATTTTCTTGGTTGTAAAGAATACTACGAATGACCACATTGAAATCGAAATCGCCGTTAGGTGTAAAATATCCAACTGCTCCGCTATACAATCCTCTTTTTGTTTCTTCCAATTCTTCAATGATTTTCATCGCCGAAATTTTGGGTGCACCCGTCATACTTCCCATTGGATAGGTAGTTTTAAGAACCTCAACAACAGCGTTTTGATTGTCAATAATTGAAGTTACTGTAGAAATCATTTGATGCACTTGCAAAAAGGAATAAATGCCACACAATTCTTCCACTTGCACCGAGCCTTTTAGCGCCGTTCGTGACAAATCATTCCGAACCAAATCAGTTATCATAATATTTTCTGAGCGTTCTTTTGGATCTAAAGCTAAATTTTGTTTAGCAATTTCATCCTTTTTTGCATCCGAAAATCTTTTGGCAGTTCCTTTAATTGGTTGAGAAATAATTTTTTCGCCTTCCTTTTTCAAATACCGTTCTGGCGATGCTGAAAGTAAAAACTGTTTGTTATTCTTCAAATAAACTGCAAATGGTGGTTTTGAAATTTCATTCAACCGTTGGAATTTCGTTATTGGATTTATTGCTCCTTCAGCATAAAATTCCATACAAAAATTAGCTTCATAAATATTGCCATTGTTAATATAATCAAGCATTTTAGAAACTTTTTCTAAATAAAATTCTTTAGAAATGCGTTGTTGAATTAAAAGTGGTTCTTTGGTTTGAATAGTAGTTTCTGAATATTTTACTACCGCTTCAAAATCCTCTTCAACTTCATCATCACACATATTGAGATATTGAATTTCAAGTTGATTTCCTTTCAATAAAAATAGTTTCTTGGGTTGAAAAAAGAACAAATCTGGAAATTCTAAACCATCAAAATTATGAGATTGTAACGCCTCGGTGTCATTTTTTAAATCATAAGTCAAATAACCAAAAAGCCAATCTTTTGTAGTTTGTTGGTATTGTTTTAAATCTTCAAAAGCATTGTGATAATCGGTTGTAATTGAGGTAAAAGCATCAACCGCCAAAACACAATCGTAATTAGAATATTTTTGTGGATATTCATTGCTATCCAAAAAAACAACTTCCCGAAATTGCTGTGCCCAACTCAAAAGCTGTTGTTTGAACAACTTTGCATCGGAAATATCTTTATAAATTGATGTTCTCAAATTTTGATTTTAGGATTACAAAAATACGCTTTTTTAATTATTTCTATCAAAAAGAAAACCTGCTCAAATGAACAGGTTTTCTAAATATTTCTGATGATTTTATTTCTTAAACGTGCAATGCTCTATTGTCTGTTGCTGCCAATGCTGCTTCTTTTATTGCTTCCGCAAATGTAGGATGTGCGTGACTCATTCTTGAAATATCTTCTGCCGAAGCCTTGAATTCCATAGCGGTAACGGCTTCTGCAATTAAATCTGCACAACGAGCACCAATCATATGAACACCCAAAACTTCATCTGTTTTAGCGTCAGCAAGAATTTTTACAAATCCGTCTAAATCGCCACCAGCTCTAGCTCTTCCTAATGCTTTAAACGGAAAACTTCCCGATTTAAAATCAACTCCCGAAGCTTTCAATTGCTCCTCTGTTTGCCCAACCGCAGCCACTTCTGGCCAAGTATAAACAACTCCAGGAATCAAATTATAATCGATGTGGGGTTTTTGTCCCGCCAAGATTTCTGCAACCATTGCTCCTTCTTCTTCGGCTTTGTGCGCCAACATTGCTCCACGAACAACATCACCAATTGCATAAATAGTTGGAACTGACGTTTGCAAATGGTCATTCACTTCCACTTGTCCTCTATCCGAAATTTTAACTCCAGCTTTATCGGCATTTAATCCTGCTGTAAAAGGACGACGCCCCACAGAAACTAACGAATAATCACCTTCCAAAGTAATGGTTTCGCCTTTTGCATTTTCAGCTTGAACCGTAACCACATCTCCAGAACGTTCTACCGATTTCACTTTGTGTGAAACATAAAATTTCATTCCTTGCTTCTTCAAAACTTTCATCAATTCTTTAGACAACGAACCGTCCATTCCTGGAATAATTCTATCCATAAATTCTACAACCGAAACTTGTGCTCCTAATCGTAAATAGACTTGTCCTAATTCAATTCCAATTACTCCACCACCAATAATTACAAGGTGTTTAGGCACTTCTTTCAATTTCAAAGCTTCCGTAGAAGTGATGATTCTTTCTTTGTCAATTTTTATAAATGGCAACGAAGACGGTTTAGAACCCGTTGCAATAATGATATTTTTGGCTTCTAAAGTTTCTGAAGTTCCATCTGCTTTTGCAACAGCAACGTGAGTGGTATCTATAAAAGAACCCATTCCTTCAAAAACTGTGATTTTATTTTTATCCATCAAAAATTTCACACCGCCAGAAGTTTGGTCAACTACTGCTTGTTTGCGGGCAATCATTTTCTCCAAATTCACTTTTACTTCTCCCGAAACTTCAATTCCGTGTTCTGCAAAATGCGCAATTTCGCTGTAATGATGAGATGATGCGAGCAATGCTTTCGATGGAATACAACCTACATTTAGGCAGGTTCCACCAAGTGTTGAATATTTTTCGATAATGGCAGTTTTCATTCCCAATTGTGCGCAACGAATTGCAGCTACATATCCTCCAGGTCCTGAACCAATGATGACTACGTCAAATGAACTCATAATATATATATTTTGATGTGTTTTTATAAATGCTGCACAAAATTAAGAAATTTTGTTTTGTTTACGGCTGAAAGTATAAATTATTCACTAGTAATTATTAAAAGTTACTTTTCGGGAATACAATTTGTAATTTCAGTACTCCTTTTAATAAAAATAGTTTATTATCTTTGAAAAAAATATAGCCAAAATGAGCCCGAAAATCATCCTCAATAATCAAGAAATTGAACACAAAATCACAAGAATTGCGTATCAAATTTACGAGACTTTTGTTGATGAACAAGAAATTGTGATTGCTGGAATTGCTTCAAACGGATTTGTATTTGCAAAGAAAATTGCTACGGAATTAGAAAGAATTTCAACTATTAACGTTACGCTTTGTGAAGTTTCTATCAACAAACAAAACGTAAATGCAGCTGTTACAACTTCAATATCTAAGGAACGATATGAAAACAAAGGAGTTGTACTTGTAGATGATGTTTTAAATTCTGGAACTACCTTAATATACGGTGTAAAACACTTTTTAGACGTCCCTTTAAAGAAATTAAAAACCGCAGTGTTAGTAGATAGAAACCATAAGAAATATCCTGTAAAAGCTGATTTCAAAGGAATTTCCCTTTCCACTTCATTATTTGAACATGTGCAAGTTGTTTTTGAAGAAAAAAATGACCACGCCTATTTAAGCTAAAAGCAACAAAATTTCATCGGTTATTTCTTTAGCAGACTTTCCATCAACCAAAACTTTAAATTGCGCTTGGTTGTAATAATAGCTTCTATCGAAAAGATTTTTAGCAATATACTCTTTCAATTCCGATTCACTTTTGTCTGCAATTAGCGGTCGATTTTCTTTTTCATTAATCAGTCGATTGTATAAAGTTGGTATTGAAGCATTCAAATAAATTGAAATAACATTTTCCCCTTTCAATAATTCGTGATTGTTTGCATAACAAGGAGTACCTCCACCTAGGCTTAAAACAAAACTATCTTGATTATTCATTAATTCAGATAATATCTCATGTTCTAATTTACGAAAATAAAGTTCCCCTTTAGTTGCAAATAAATTATTTATTGATGTATTTGTGGTGTTTTCGATACAATTATCTAAATCTAACGCTTTTAAATTCGTTATTTCGGCAATTAATTTGGCAATAGTTGACTTACCGCAACCCATATAGCCTAACAAAATGATTTTTTTCATAGCAATAATGCCTTATAAACTAAGGCGTTAAGATTATTTAATTAAAAAAGTAAATTTATAAATAAAATACCTTTGAAAAATAAATAATAACGCCTTATATTTGCACCCGCAATGAAGGAATAAAATTGACTCGATAGCTCAGTCGGTAGAGCACATCACTTTTAATGATGGGGTCCTGGGTTCGAGCCCCAGTCGGGTCACAAAAATGACTTTAATTTTTTCCTTCAAGCAATGACTCGATAGCTCAGTCGGTAGAGCACATCACTTTTAATGATGGGGTCCTGGGTTCGAGCCCCAGTCGGGTCACAAAAAAAGTCGAGCTTAAACGCTTGGCTTTTTTTATTTTTCGGCCACGTGGAGAAACGGTAGACTTGCCAGCTTGAGGGGCTGGTGCTCGCAAGGGCGTGTGGGTTCAAATCCCACCGTGGTCACATTTATTACCTGTTTTTAGGGGTTTGCAAAGGTTCAACTAAACATTTACTAAACCATGTCAAAAAACGCTCTTTTAATAGTGCGTTTTTTTTACGTTTAATTCATTTCAAACAATTACAAATAATTTTTATGGAGCTAAAACTGTTGACGACTTAATAAATAAAGATCTCGTAGGTTTATAAAATTTAATTTTGCTCCTTTTTTAATATTTTATACTTCTTTATCCTTTTTTATTCTTTGTACGGTCTATTGATTTCAATCGTACGGTCTATTGATTTCAATCGTACGGTGTATCGATTTCAATCGTACGGTGCATTGATTTAAATCGTATGGTGTATTGATTTATATTGTGCTACCTCAACCTTTTCAGCAACCGAGTCAGCAAGGGGTCGAAGAATTTGAGTAAGCAAATCTAAAATGCTTATTGCATGAACGATATAATTAATGGCATATTCTCGTGGTATTTTCATTAGTTTATTCTTTTTATTGTATGAAAACCAATTGCAGTTAGAATACCAAGCAATACGGAAAACCCAAATATGTTATAGTTAGTTGCATATAAATAATCGGCACCAAAAAAGTTTTTATATAGTTGGGTTCCAGCAATAATAAGCAAAGCCAAGAGAATTCCAATGAGATAGCTTTTTAAAAAAGGCGTTCCTATTTTAATTATAAATTTTAAATCAAGCTTACTTTCTGGATATTTGAATCCTAAAAAAGCCCAAAAAATCACTCCAAATGGTGCGCCACCAATAATAGCATTTTTTAAAATATGCCGCCAATGCAAATAACCAAAATAGTCATAGAACAATATCGAATTCAAACGAATAAGAGCCAATATCCAAAAAGTCAATGCAGTTCCCAAAACATAAAACAAAAGTAATTTTTTAAACTTTTCCATATAATTATTGATTGTTGTTTTCATATTATAGCTTTATAAATGTATAAGTTTTGATAGGAATCATGAAATGCAATTATCAATTCTTGTTTGTTTTGAATAATTGTAATTTTTGTTGCAATCGATTTATTTCTTCTCTAGCTATATTTGCTTTTTTAAAATCATGATTTTTTGTTGAATTCTCTTTTATTATAGTAAGCTCCTCTATTTTACTTTCAACTTTTTTTAAAAAGACTTCATCAACCTCTTTGAATTGTAGTAATGTCAATGTAATAAATAGCAATTCATCTAAATTTTGGGAATTTAATTCTAGGCTGTTATACTTTTTTTTCAACTCCAACTCTATTTCTTCTAATT
>CANFVB010000101.1 GCA_947450355.1 Bacteroidota bacterium | reverse complement strand
CCAAGAGGATTATCCTAATGTTCACAATATCATCAATGATGTATTTCGCCCCGACACAATTTGGCAACTTGGTTTTGTTTATCAATTGTTACTATTTCAAAGATACGTATTTCATATTTTTATTTCATCACAAAGATATGAGCCCTGATTAAGGCGGCATCCTCGCAGCGAAGCGAAGAGATATAGCCGAAAGCGGGAATTGCAATTCCAAATACAAGAGGACAATTCGCTCTAAATGAAAAGATTTTTTTTTATGTAGTTTCCGATTTTGGGTTCTACTTTAAATTTGCTTCTTACTGAATACAATAAGTAAACCCTATTTTAATTTCCGAATCAAAAAGCGGAATGTTACGAGAAACGTTTTATTTAAAATGGAACGTCGCTATCGTCGTCAAAACTATTCAAATTACTTCCAAAAGCTTCGTTTGCTGAAGGTAAGTTTTTGGTTTGAAATGGATTATCATCGTGATTCATTTTTGATGGTAAATCATCAAAACTACCGCTATAACTTTCTAAATTTTCAAATTTACCGAGGTTTCCAACAAATTTCAAACGCACACTTTCTAAACTTCCATTTCTGTGTTTGGCTATAATAAATTCCGCTTGCCCTTGTGTTGGCGAACTTCCTTCATCATCCCATTCGTCTAATTTGTAATATTCGGGTCTGTAAATAAAGGAAACAATATCCGCATCTTGCTCAATCGCTCCCGACTCCCTAAGATCGGAAAGTAAAGGGCGTTTGTGTCCGGGACGCGTTTCTACGGCACGAGATAATTGTGATAATGCAATTACGGGTACGCCTAATTCTTTTGCTAAGGCTTTTAAATTCCTGGAAATTGTAGAAATTTCTTGTTCTCTATTTCCAGCACCTTTTCCGTTGCTTCCGCCCGCAGTCATTAATTGTAAATAATCCACAATAATGAGTTTAATTCCGTGTTGAGAAGCCAAACGTCTGGATTTTGCTCTTAAATCAAATATTGAAAGTGAAGGAGTATCATCAATAAAAAGAGGGGCTTTTTCCAGATTTTTTACTTTAATACTCAATTGTTCCCATTCGTGTTTTTCTAATTTTCCAGTTCTTAATTTTTCTGATGACAATCCTGTTTCAGAAGAAATTAATCTTGTAATTAACTGAACAGATGACATTTCTAGAGAAAATAGCGCTACTGGGTGACCGAAATCTATAGCGACATTTCGTGCCATAGAAAGTACAAATGCAGTTTTACCCATACCCGGACGAGCAGCAATGATAATTAAATCGCTTGGTTGCCATCCAGAAGTTACTTTGTCTAAACTGTCGAAACCAGTAGCCACACCACTCAACCCTTCTTTTCCTGCAATTTCTTCAATCCTTTTTTTAGCTTGAATTACCAAACTTTGCGCTGTTTCAGAACTACGTTTGATATTTCCCTGGGTAACTTCGTATAATTTAGATTCTGCTTTGTCTAATAAATCAAAAACATCTGTAGATTCATCGTAAGATTCCTCTATGATTTCAGATGAAATTCGGATTAAACTTCGTTGGATAAATTTCTGTAGGATAATTCTTGAGTGAAACTCAATATGTGCCGAAGAAGATATTTTTTGAGTGAGTTGTATCAAATAAAAATCACCACCAGCCAATTCTAATTTGGCACTCTTTTTTAGCTGTGCCGAAACTGTTAATAAGTCAATAGGTTGAGAATCTGTGAACAACTGAAAAATCGCATCAAATATATGTTTATGGGCGTCTTTATAAAACGCATCAGCTTGTAAAATATCGATAACTTCGTCAACGCCTTTTTTATCAATCATCATTGCTCCTAAAACTGCTTCTTCGAGTTCAAGTGCTTGTGGCGGGAGTTTCCCTTTTTCTAAATTGATAATAGTAGTTTTTTCTACTTTTATGGGGTTGAGGTTGACGAATTTTTCCATGTAGCGAAAGTAACAAAAAAATAAAAAAATTCCTCTAGGAGTTATTAGAAATAATTGTTGATAACCAACTATTTTTTGTTTATAACCAAAAAAAAATCCGAAACCATTGGGCTTCGGATTTAACATTTGTTTGTAAGAATTTACTCCTTAAATTCGCCCATCTTACTGTATTTGTCCATTCTTTGGGCAACTAAGTCAGTTGTTGATAAGTCTTTCAATTCATTGTACCCTTTCAAGATATATTGTTCTACAGTTTTGAATGTAGTTTCTCGGTCATAGTGCGCGCCACCAAGTGGTTCAGGGATAATATCGTCTACTAATTTTTGTTTTTTCATATCAGAGGAAGTCAGTTTTAATGCTTCTGCTGCTTGTTCTTTGTATTCCCAACTTTTCCAAAGTATTGAAGAACAAGATTCTGGTGATATTACAGAATACCAAGTGTTTTCTAACATATAAACTCTGTCTCCAACACCAATTCCTAATGCACCACCAGATGCACCTTCGCCAACAATTACAGCGATAATTGGTACTTTTAAACGGATCATTTCGATGATGTTTCTAGCAATTGCTTCGCCTTGTCCACGTTCTTCAGCTTCTAATCCTGGATAGGCTCCTGGAGTATCAATTAATGTTAAAACAGGAATTCCGAATTTTTCGGCCATTTTCATTAATCGCAATGCTTTTCTGTATCCTTCAGGATTTGCCATTCCGAAGTTACGGAATTGACGTGTTTTGGTGTTAAAACCTTTTTGTTGACCAACAATCATAAAAGATTGTCCTCCAATTTTTCCTAATCCACCAATCATTGCTTTGTCGTCTTTGAAATTCCGATCGCCGAACATTTCAAGGAACGTATCTCCACATAAAGCTCTAACGTGATCCATTGTATATGGACGACTTGGATGACGAGACAATTGCACTCGCTGCCAAGCAGTTAGATTTTTATATATTTCACGTTTGGTTTGTTCTAATTTTTTTTCAATTTGTTTGCAAGTTGTGGTCACATCAACATTGGATTCTTGTCCGATGATTTCACATTTGTCTAATTGGTCTTCTAGTTCTTTTATGGGAAGCTCAAAATCTAAATATTCCATAGGGTTTGTGCGTTAAAAATTAATTTTAGTAGGCAAATATAGTTCTAAATTTAAAGATGGAAAAATTTAATGATTGGAAATTGATAATGATTTGATAATATTTAGTTGATGGTTGTTGGTTGTTGGTTGTTGGAAAGTGAGTTGATGGGTTTTAACAGCCAATTAAATACCTAAATCAAGGATTTTTTCAAATCAAGGATTAAACGAATAACCAAATAAACATTTTTTCACCATATAAGGAATATAAGGTCATTTAAGCTATACTGGGTAGCTTTTTAAACACAAAAAACATATAAAAAGTTTTGGTTATTGGGTTGAAAAAACCAATTTATACCTGACAGGTTTTAATAGCCAATTAAAGAACCTATAAACGTTTCTAACAAATCAACTATTAAACCTTTTTTTACAAATAACCGCATCAACGCATCAACGATTAAACTATTTGGAAGCTTTGTGGAAGTATTTTAAAACTCCATTTAAAATTACTGTGGATAGGATGATGAGTGCGCCGATGTAGAAATTGACACTCATTTTTTCGGTTTCTTTGAATACGATTACTGCTAGAATAATGCCGTAAATAGGTTCGAGATTTATGGTGAGCATTACTGTGTAGGGGCTTAGAAATTTCATCACTTTTACAGATGCGATAAAGGCATAAGCGGTGCAAAATGTACTGAGAATAATGAGATAAAACCAATCGGAATTGGAAATCTCAAAGAATTTTTCATCGAAACTACCTGTGAAAAACAGGAAGACGGAGAAAAAAAGTACGCCTCCTAAAAGTTCGTAAAAAGAGATTATTGTGGGGTTGTATTCTTTGGCATATTTTCCGTTTATCATTGAAAATAAGGCGGATAAAAATGCAGAAGAAAGGGCTAATAATATTCCGTTTATGAAATGACCGTCGATGTTAAAAATGATGTAAAGCCCAAGGAATACGATGATTCCGAAGAGCACTTCATACCAAATAATTTTGCGTCCGTAGAAAAGCGGTTCTAATAATGAGGCGAAAAATGCACCTGTAGAAAGACACGCCAAAGTGACCGAAATATTGGAAACTTTGATAGCTTTGAAGAAGGTAAACCAGTGAATTGCGATTACCAACCCGGCGAATAAAAAGCCAATTAAGACTTTTTTCGGCACTTTCATTGGGAATTTTTTATAAGCAATATAAAGAAGGATAAAACCGACGGCGAGCAACATTCTGTACCAAACTAATGGCATTGCGTCGAGTGTAATTAGCTTTCCTAAAACCGCCGTAAACCCCCATACAAATACGATGAAATGCAGATGAAGGTAGCTTTTTAGGTTATCGTTTGGCATTTCGAAGAAGATAAATAGCTAAAATTCCGAAAATAACATTGGGTAACCAAACGGCAATTATTGGGTTTATAGTTGATTTTTCTGCTAATGCCCCGAAAATTTTATCGAAAAAAACGAATGAAAATGCAATTCCTATTCCTATTGCTAAATTTATTCCCATTCCACCACGTCGTTTCATTGAAGATACGGCAAGTGCTATTATTGTTAGGATAAATGCGGAAACGGGTAAGCTGTATTTTTTGTAAAGGACCACTAAATATACACTGATATTTGAAGATCCCCGCTTTTTTTCTTTATCTATAAAATGATATAAATCTAATAATGGTAATGTTTCTGCAACATAAACCGTTGGCGTTAAATCTTCTAAATCGAAACTAAAAACGGTGTCTTTTTTTTCTGAAATTTCAATTTTATCTTCAAATTCTCCTACCGTTCTTTTGGAATATTCAAATAAAGTATAATTTTTTTTAGTTGGATTCCACTTTATTCTATTGGCGGTAATTTTGAATTCTAATTCGTCATTTTTGAATTTTTCATACGAAAAGTTGAATGCCATTTTAGAAACATCATTAAAACTTCCAACATATATATATTCGTCTTTGCTGATTTGTCGGAACACATCGGAATCATCACGCATAATTTCTTTTCCGCCAGTTCTGAGATAGGTATATCTGAAATTATTGAAGCCTTCACTCGCACTTGGTAATAAAAAAATTCCCATTAATAATGCTAAAACCGAAATTATCGACGCACCAATTATATAAGGACGCATAAATCGTGAAAATGAAATTCCTGAACTTAATATTGCAATGATTTCTGTATCATTTGCCAATTTTGAGGTAAACCAAATAATAGAAAGAAATAGAAATATTGGAAATAAGAGGTTTGCAAAGTAAATTGTAAAGTGAAAATAATACAACGCAATAGCTGAAATAGGAATTTTGTTTTCAACCATTTTGTCTATTTTCTCCGAAACGTCAATGATGATTCCAATAGGAATAAACATCAGTAACATTACGAAAAAGTTACTCAAATAGCGTTTTAATATGTATTTGTCTATTATTTTCATAAAGTTTTTACAATCTCTGACTCATATTTTTAACCATCATTTCTTTCCAAACTTTGAAATCTCCCGCTAAGATATGCTTTCTGGCCTCACGAACCAACCACATATAAAAACCAAGATTGTGAATCGTAGCAATTTGCTTTCCAAGATATTCGTTTGCCGAAAAAAGATGACGCAAATACGCTTTTGAATATTCTGTATCTACAAATGTCAATCCCATTTCGTCAACAGGCGAAAAATCGTCAGCCCATTTTCTGTTTTTAATATTTATTGTTCCGTTTGCCGTGAACAACATTCCATTTCTGGCATTTCTTGTTGGCATCACGCAATCAAACATATCAATTCCAAGGGCAATATTCTCCAAAATATTAATTGGCGTTCCCACACCCATCAAATATCTCGGCTTGTCTTGTGGCAAAATCGCAGTAACAATTTCCGTCATTGCATACATTTCTTCGGCAGGTTCTCCCACCGAAAGTCCACCAATTGCATTTCCTTGCGCCCCAGCATTAGCAATATATTCTGCCGATTGCATCCGCAAATCTTTATAGGTACTTCCCTGAACAATTGGGAAAAATGTTTGCTCGTAACCATATTTCACTGGCACTTTTTCCAAATGATTGATACAACGATCCAACCAACGGTGCGTCATATGCATCGAACGTTGAGCGTACCGAAAATCACAAGGGTAGGGCGTACATTCATCAAATGCCATAATAATATCGGCACCAATGGTACGTTGAATTTCCATCACATTTTCAGGCGTAAAAAAGTGATACGAACCGTCAATATGCGATTTGAATTTCACTCCTTCTTCCTTAATTTTTCTATTTGCCGAAAGCGAATACACTTGATATCCACCAGAATCAGTCAAAATATTCCGATCCCAATTCATAAATTTATGCAATCCACCTGCTTTTTCAAGAATCTCAGTTTGCGGTCGCAAATACAAATGATACGTATTTCCAAGAATAATATCAGGATTAATTTCCTCCTTCAACTCCCGCTGGTGCACGCCTTTCACCGACGCAACAGTTCCCACAGGCATAAAAATTGGCGTTTCAATCACCCCGTGATCGGTCGTAATTGTTCCCGCTCTGGCTTGCGTTTGCGGATCAGTCTTTAATAAATCAAACTTCATATAGGCTTTTTTCAGTCCGCAAAGATAAGAGAATTGTGATTTATGAGTTGTGAAATACCAAATTAATTAACATTTATACCATTTATAGTTTTTTTTGGGGCGTGCCCTCGTTTTGAACTTTATTGTAAAGAGTAATACAATCGGAAAACTCGGTCGTGCTGTCCGCTACAATCTCTCGCTCCACTTCGTTCCGCGAGAGGATTTCCACTTCCATCACTCACGCAATTTCTTAATCATAACATGAATTTAATTTCAATGTTCACTTTGTTTTAATTTTAACTTAACCAATAATTAATTTGTAATATATTTGCATAGAATACAAATTAATTCCTTGCAACATGCAGCAACACTTGCGCTTAAACGAATACAAAGTACTTTTTTATAGACTTTCTCTTGCTTACATCTTTTACTTTTTTGCCCGCATATTATTTTATATCTATAATTTCAATTTGCTAAAAGTCGATTCTATTTCAGATTTTATGTCGCTTTGTTATTATGGATTGGCTTTCGATACCACTGCTATTTTATATGCAAACCTATTATTTATAGTATGTTCTGTTTTACCAATTTTTAAAAACACCAATTTCGGCTACCAAAAATTCTTGTTTTATTTGTATTTTTCAATGAATTTATTGGCTTATGCCACTAATTTTATAGATTTCATTTATTACAAATTTACTTTTGCAAGAACTACAATTGTAGCCTTGAACGTCTTGGAGCACGAAACTAATAAAACGGTTTTATTTTTTAATTTTCTAATCGAATATTGGCATGTTTTTCTATTATTTCTGCTTTTCTCAGCACTTTGGATTTATTTATACAAAAAAGTAACTGTTTTAGAATTTCAGCCAACTAAAAAAGTTGCTTATTTCGGATTTTCAACAGTTGGTTTTTTATTTGTAATTTTAATGACCATTGGAGGAATTCGTGGTGGCGATTTTAATAAATCTACTAGGCCAATCAATATCTTAGACGCAAGTAAACACGTAAAAAACATTGTGCATTCGGATATTGTTTTGAATACTCCCTTTGCCATAATCAGAACGTTATTCAGTAATAGTTTCATAAAAACCGATTATAAGGATGTGAATCCACAAGTCATTAACTCCTTAGTTCAACCCATAAAAACCTATCATAATAACCCTGAAACAAAGCCCAATGTGGTAGTTTTTATTTTGGAAAGTTATGGTCGCGAATACATCGGTGCATTGAATAAAGATGCTAAAATTCCAAATTATAAAAGTCATGCGCCGTTTTTAGATTCCTTATCGCAACACAGCATGATTTTTACTAACGCT
>CANFVB010000100.1 GCA_947450355.1 Bacteroidota bacterium | reverse complement strand
TATTTCGAAATCAATTATTATGAAATGTAAAACTTTTTAATTTAAAAATAAGTAGGCTAATGCCCGATAGACGGATTTGCAAGCCGTGGCTTTTATGAAATTCTATAAAATTTATTCTAAACTTATTTTATATTGTCGTTTTGGATGGAATTGCAAATCCGCTATCCAGTTTGGGAAATATTCGTGCGGTTTGATATTATTGCCTTTTACAACATTTTCAAATCCTTAATAACTTTAAAAGCGATATCCACTTCATCATCGCTCACTAAAATTGTGAACTCATTCGATGTAGAAATCACCTCGTTGATAATAATTCCTTCCCAAGCCAAACGCTGAAAAATAAAGTAGTAAATCCCAGGAATTACCGTGTTTTCTTTTGGTAATTTTACCGTAATTGAAGCCAAGTTTTCTAACTTTTGGATTTGTTTTTCGGATGCAAAATGCTTTTCTACTAAATGCCCCACACTTTGACTCACAATAATATTCGTCTCGCTAACGCCTTTTGAAGAGGTATAAAAAATATCAGGATTGCTGTTGATTTCCGAGATTAAATCGGCTTGTTTGGTCAAAATTGTACTAGAAACAGCAAATGTATAATCAATCAATGAAGAACGAACCGTGATTTCTCCCAAGTTTTTCATCACTTTTGAAATCTTGTGATTCAGTCTAAAATCCAAATCTACCGAAAGGCGTTTCAGTGCCATAACAATAGCGCCTTGTTTTACATCTTTCCCAAATTCAGACTCTAATTCGGTCATCATATTTCTTGACAAAGACGTCAAATTGATAATGTTTTGTGATAATGCGCTTAATAAAAAAGGCTTGGTTTTGATGTAATTTTCAACAATTGAGGAAACAGTTTTCATTTTAGAATGTGTTTTAAACTTGAGGCAAATATAGCAATAAAAAACAATTTGTTACAAATATAACATTAAAAATGATAAAACGCATCTTCCAAATGCTCCATTTTGAAACCTTTCCCGTCTTTATGAAGCGCAATAATATCAAAGCGAACTTCCACATCAAGATCATTTGAAATTACATATTCGTTGATGGCTTTCACCAAAAGTTGGATTTTTTTAGGTTTCACAAAATCTTGCGGCAATCCAAAATCTATACTCGAACGGGTTTTTACCTCAACAACAGCAAGGATTCCGTCTTTTTTGGCAATAATATCTACCTCAGCTTTTTGAAAAGTCCAATTGGTTTCTAAAATCGAATAGCCATTTTTCTCAAGAAATTCAACAGCCAATTCTTCTCCTAATTTCCCTAAATCGTTGTGTTCGGCCATTAAAAAAGTATAAATTGATTGTGCTAAAACTTCATAATTGTTTCCTTATCATTAACTTCCAAAGAAATTGTTTTCCCAAAAATCAACGTATTATTATCGTGAATATGTCCCGCTGGAAAATTAAAAACAATAGGAAAATGATACTTTTTTGTAATATCCAAAATGATTTCGTGTGCATTTTTGCCCCACGGAATCTCATTATCGTGCATTTTTATAAAACTTCCCACAACCAAACCTTGCAAACCTTCAAAGCAACCGCACCGCTTCAAACTCAACATCATTCGGTCAATATGGTATAAATATTCATCTAAATCTTCAATAAAAAGAATTTTTCCACGGCAATTTACCTGAGATTCCGAACCCATCATGCTGTACAAAATCGATAAATTACCACCCACTAATTCGCCTTGAGCGACACCCAATTTATTCTCATTTTCACATGCCACACTATAAGAAAGTGTTTCTCCAAACAATGCTTTTCGCAACGTTTCCTCAACTTCTGCCGAAGCTTTTTCGACATTCACGGGCATAATTCCGTGAATTGACGCAATCCCCAACGTGTTCAAATGACTGTGCAAAACCGTCACATCGCTAAAACCAACAATCCATTTTGGACTTGTATTAAACCTTGAAAAATCAACCAATTCCACCATTCTCGCCGTTCCATAACCACCCCGAACGCACCAAATCGCCTTGATATTCGGGTTGTCCATCATCGACTGAAAATCGGCTGCGCGTTGCTCGTCCGTTCCCGCCAATTGGTTGTCGTCCAAGCCAATTGTTGCGCCCAAAACCACTTCCAATCCCCAGCTTTTTGCCAATACCAATGCGGGTTTCAAGTTATCGGTAATGTTTTTTCGAGCCGTTGCCACAATCGCAATCGTATCTCCTTTTTGTAAATTCTGCGGTGTTATCATAGTCGTTTGCGCTTGAAATTTGGTCGCCAAAAAGAGTAGCAAAATTAAAATTCTAACCATTTTTTGGTATTTATAGTGTATCAAAATCAATAACAAATTAACGAATAATCAACAACACCTGCAAGGGTTTCAAAATCATAATTTTTATTTGGGCGTGCCCTCAATTAGATCATTTTGAGTAACAAAGTAATTTGTTGAAAATTTGTTACAATTCATAATTCTCCAAGTCTTTCACTTTTTCATAAATCAAATTACTTTCAAACCCTTTTCGAAGTAGAAAATCACAGAATTTTTTCCGTTTTTTGATAGCGTTAGTCTCACGAATATTCGGCCATTGCCTTTCGGCCAAAGCATGAAAAGTAGTGTTGTATTCTTCGGGAGTTATTTCTTTGAGAGCAGTAGTAATATTGTATTGAGAAACGTTTCGAAACTTCAACTCGTTTACAATTCTGATTTTACCCCAATGTTTGATACGGTGTTTTCCTCGTGCAAAACTACACGCAAATCGCTCTTCATTGAGGAATTTATTATCAATAAGATGCACAATAATCAAATCAATTGCTTGTGGAATCATGTTCATTCCGCGCAGTTTTTCGACTATTTCTTTGTGACAACGCTCTTGGTACGCACAATAATTCTCCAGTTTGCTTTGAGCTTCCATTAAGGAATACGTTCTGTGAGAATTAGGTTCCAAAGGATTTATTTAGTTTGAAAAATTAAGCGTTTCCTTTTCCAGAAGCTTCTAAATTCTTTTCGATTGTATGTCCTGGTCGTGACCATTTTGGCTTTTCGCCCAACGCTTGAAATTGAGAATCGGCTGCTTCTACGGTGGTAGGTTGCATAATTTTTATAAAAGGTTTTTGTGCAACTAATCCCAAAGTTTCAAACATTTTCATGTCGTCATTTACATCTGGATTTGGAGTGGTAAGCAATTTATCGCCAGCAAAGATAGAATTTGCACCAGCAAAGAAACACATCGCTTGCCCTTCACGACTCATATTCATTCTTCCTGCCGAAAGACGAACTTGCGTTTCTGGCATAATAATTCTTGTAGTTGCCACCATACGAATCATTTCCCAAATTTCAACTGGTTTTTCTTCTTCCATTGGCGTTCCTTCAACTGCAACTAAAGCATTTATAGGCACAGATTCTGGTTGCGGATTCAATGTAGAAAGCGCTACAAGCATTCCTGCTCGGTCTTCTATTGATTCTCCCATTCCGATAATTCCACCGCTACAAACGGTAACATTTGTTTTGCGAACATTTTCAATTGTTTGCAAACGGTCTTCAAAACCGCGGGTTGAAATCACTTCTTTATAATATTCTTCTGAAGTATCTAAATTATGATTGTAAGCATATAAACCTGCCTCTGCTAAACGATGCGCTTGATTTTCAGTAATCATACCCAAGGTACAACATACTTCCATATCTAATTTATTGATGGTACGAACCATTTCTAAAACCTGGTCAAATTCTGGTCCGTCCTTAACATTTCTCCAAGCTGCACCCATACAAACTCGCGATGAGCCGCTAGATTTTGCTCTTAATGCCTGTGCTTTCACTTGGCTAACCGACATTAAATCATTGCCTTCAATTTCGGTGTGGTAGCGAGCTGCTTGCGGACAATAGCCACAATCTTCTGGACAACCACCCGTTTTTATTGATAATAATGTTGAAACCTGAACCACATTTGGATCATGTGATTTTCTGTGAATGGAAGCTGCTTCAAAAAGCAAATCCATCAAAGGTTTGTTGTATATAGCAATAATTTCGTCTTTCGTCCAATTGTGTTTCGCAATACTCATAATAGCATTTTTATATTGTGCCAAAAGTAGTCAAATTGTTCTAAAGAAGCAAAATTGAGCATTTGTATTCTATATAAATGATTTTTCTAATCCGCATGAGTGTATCTTTTCCAATATTGCATTAAAATAAATGTTGCTATTATGGAAGATGCGATTCCTTCAAAAAGTAATCCGATGCAATATTGAGTAACAGAAGGTTTGCTTCCTGTTAAAAATATATCGGAAAGATTGTGAATATACGTTTCACCGCCTTTATAATTGATATAAATATAGAGTCCGATAATACTCAGAAAGACTCCTAGTAATGCCGTGAATGCACCCGCAAAAACATTTTGTAAATAATCGTTTTTACCTTCTTTTATGTTGGAATGTATTGTTTGGTTTACAAAATACAACACGATGAAAATATTTAATAATCTCAGGTAATACAAATCTGCTAGTCCCAATAAATCCATTGCAAGGAAATAAATTCCAATTTCGATAAAAACAAAAACACCATTTTTTAATTCTCTTTGAAGTTTCATATAATTGAATTTAAATTACAATTTTAGAAAAAGAGGGGCGTTTGTACTTATTGGATAACTAAGAAAATAGCAGGAAATCTAATGTAAGTAATTTTTAAATAAAAACCTTGTTTTGAGGATTATAAACAAGGTTTTATCTGTAAAATGTTTTATAAATTATATTTCAAACTCAAAATAATATATCTCGGTTGAACGGTATATTGCGAAGTTCTTGTGGAAAATTGCGTGAAACTGTCGTCGTTTAAGGTTTTTGTGTTCAATAAATTGGTGGCACTTATTTTATATTCTAATTTGCTGTCTTTAGTTTTTTGATAAATCAAACTTGTACTCAAGAAATCATATTCGTTGTTGACCGTTTTTTTATTGTTGGTGTAATGATAATATTCGTATTCTGCAACAAATGAAAAACTGTCTAAAAAGTAATAATCGAGTTTTGCAGAAGGCATTTCGGTTATGAATTTTGTTCCGCTATAATCATTTGTTGTGATGGAATACCCAATTTCAAGATTGGGTAAATTTTTGTAATTTGTAGCTAATTTTGCGGTATAATTTTGCGTTAGCGATTCGGTGGTTCTAAAGATATTGTTTTGAATATTATTGAATTTAGACCAGTTTAATCCTAAATTTACTGATGCTTTATAATTTCTAGCAAATGACCTGCCGTAATTTGCATTTCCTGATAAAGATTCGTCTGCAAAATTTGAATTTATTGCTGTTGAAACTTGGTTTATTCCATTAAATACGGCACTTGTTTTTACAGCATTTAAACGCTTGGTATAATTGATATTGGCAAAAATATTTTCAAAATTGAACATATTATATTTGAAATAACGAAGGGAATGGCTTTCTGACAAGGCGTTTTCTAAGTTTCTATTTCCTTTATATAAAGAGTTGTAGTTTGTGAAAGTGTAACCCGAAGTTAATTTTGTAATGTCTGTAAAATCATTATTAATCGAATAATTATAGGTTAATGTTTCCGCCTTTTTTAATTGATACAACGCATAAACATCGGGCAAAATACGGTAGAAATTATCGCTAAATCTTGTATTTAATTGGTCGTTGGATGTGTTGTAATTGTGAAATGAAAACCCTGGATTAAACGTGAATTTACCAGTAATGAATTTGTAATGCAATCCCAAAAAGGCATCATTGAAATTGTAACTTACATCGTTGTTTTTATCGGCATCATTCAAATCATTATTGGTTCCGTTATCCAAAATTTGGAAAATATGAGAATTGAAATTTTGAAGGGAATAGGTGTTTCCAAAAGTAAAATTGATGTTGCTTTTTGGCGTTAACATATAATAATAATCAATTTTTGTGTCTAATTTATTGGTTTTCACAAAACGATTTTGATTGACATTATATCGGTTTTGGTTTTGTAATCCTAAAATTGGAAACGGATTCTGACCTAAATTAGCATTGTAAAATGGATCTTCGTCTTGATATAAATGTTGAATTTCGATATCAAATACACTTTTGTCGCTTTGTGTATAATACAAACTCAAATTCTGTGACAACGAAAGTGGATTTTGCTCTTTGAATGTGGTAATATTTTGATTGTTACTCATTGGCGACGTTCCATTTGAATCCGTTGTAATTAATTCTGAAAGCAAATTATTGTCTTCATCTTGCTTTGAATTTTTCAATAAAACATCATAATCAAATTGCAATTTGGTGTTTGGTTTGTAGCTTGAACTAAATTTAAAAAGCCCTAAATTACTTTTTTGATGTGTTGCTTCTTGTGTATTTTGATTGGTATTTAAAGTATTTATAACCGCTCCACTTGAATTTCTAACTTCATCAATTCGATTGTTTTGAGAAACCGTTTCTAAATCTGTAATAGTTTTTGAAATAATTGCAAACCCGCTTAAACTCCAAGATTTAGTCACATTATAAGAAAAATTGGTTGCTCCAAATTGGGTTTCAATTTCTTTTGCACGATTGTTTCTAAGCATTGAAATCCCTAAATCATTGGACGACACATTGAAATTTGTCCCGCCTTTTTTCATCATACTCCTAAAACCGCCCGTGAATTTGAAATAATCCTGAACGGTAAATGGCAATTCCCCAATATTATTATAATTGGCAATCAAATTGATGCTGTATTTTGGATTGTAATAAAACAGCTTTGGATTGGCGACATAACGAGTGTTTCTGTTCTCGGAACCAATTCCTGCATTCATATCCCCAAACCAAAAATTCTTTTTTCCTTTTTTAAGTTTGATGTTCATCGCAATGTTTTCATCGCCATTTTCTAATCCTTTTAACGCAGAAACATCATTAAAATTTCTTAGAACTTGAATCTTATCAATGGCATCTGCAGGAATATTTTTTACGCCCAATTTAGTATCGCCATCAAAAAAATCTTTTCCTTCAACCATTAATTTCGAAACTTTTTTTCCTTCAACTTCAATTTCCCCGTCGGCATTAACTTCTACGCCTGGTAATTTTTTCAAGACATCTTCCAATTTTCGTTCTGTACCAGATTTGAAAGAATCAGCATTGTAAACTATCGTATCGCCTTTTATTGAAACGGGCATTTCGTGAACAATTTCAACGCCTTCAAGCTCAATTCCACCAGATTCTAAAGTAATATTCTGAACAATATTTGTCGCTACAGTTGCAAGAGAAATCTCTTTGGATTGCATTCCTAAATAACTAATCTTAATAATATAATTAGAATTGGGTTTCAAATTCAGCAAATATTTTCCTTTATCATTCGTAATCGCATAGGAATCCATTGCTTTTGTAACTTGGTTTACCGCCATTACATTCGCCATTTCCAAAGGTGATTTTCCTACATCTTGAATAACACCTTCAAATTTTATGTTTTGAGAAAATGAAATTGAAGTAACGAATAATAATAGTAGGAATTTTTTCATTGAGTGATATTATTTTGCAAGATTTAATTTAGATTTTACACAGAATAAAAATTCCTAACGCCCCATTCTCATTTGCATTCCGCCATTTCCACCTTTACCTTGATTCATTTGTCTGAATTCTTCCATTTTTTTAACAACGGTTTCATCATATTCTTTTTGAGAGATTACTTTACCGTTTGTTGATTCTTTAATTTCTGCTTTTTCTTTAGAATTTAATACAATTTTTGAACACAAAATAATAGTTTTTCCATCGTTCACTTCTAATATTAAACCTGGTAATCCCCAATAGTTTTCTGGTCCTTGATTAATTGGAATTTCAGGTGAATACCAAGCTGTAATTGTAATTTCTTTTGGCAATTCGAAGTCGTCCATAAAGTTGGTTTTCTTAGCTTCGCCTTCCGTTTTAACAGTTTCTGCTTTTGCATCTTCTTTTTTCGGTTCCTCTTTTTTC
>CANFVB010000099.1 GCA_947450355.1 Bacteroidota bacterium | reverse complement strand
TGGGAGTACGACCAACGGGAAATTAGCATCTAGATTAAAACTTACAGATAATATTAACTTACGAGGTTCTGTGAGTACAGGATTCCGTGCGCCTTCATTAGCACAATCGTATTATGGTTTGCATTTTACCAATATTAATGCTACTGGTGCAACAGAGATTTTACTTTCACCGAATGACAGTCCTGTTACACGTTCTTTTGGAATTCAAAAATTAAAACAAGAAACTGCTGTGAATTCTTCTTTAGGATTAACGGCTAATTTCGGAAGTTTTACAGCTACAGTTGATGGTTATATGATTAATGTAAAAGATAGAATTGTATTGACAAGCTATTTTGACGCTTCAAGCCAAGGTTTAGGTGTAGATCAAGCGCAATTTTTTGCTAATGCAGCAGATACAAAAACGGTTGGTTTAGACATCGTTCTTGCTTGGAAGAAAAGAATTGATAATGCTACTTATGGAATAACACTTGTTGGGAACATCAATGATATGAAAATTGACAAAGTACATAACGGTACCTTAGATGCTGAAACTTTTTTCGGAAAAAGAGAACAGGCTTTTTTATTGGCCTCTGCTCCAAAAAACAAATTTGGTTTAAATCTTAACTATTCTCAAAGCAAATTTGATGCGGGATTGGCATTCACTCATTTCAGTAAAGTAGTTTTGATTGACTATGCTGGATTGGACAATGTTTATGAAGCAAAAGTAAATACTGATTTAACAGTTGGATATAAAATGACCAATCATTTGAAATTAACTTTAGGTAGTAATAACCTTTTCAATATTTATCCAACGAAACAAGATGAATCAGGTAACACTGAAGCTGGTGGCTATTGGGATGCTGTTCAAATGGGCTTCAACGGAGCTTATTATTACGCAAGATTAGGATTTAATTTCTAAGAGCTGCATTTGAATTTATAGAATGTCCCTAAAGAGTTATAGTTCTTTAGGGACATTTTTTTTGGGAAGGATATTTTTGATTTGGTTAATCAGTAAATTGTTTAATCGTTTAATCGGTTATTTGGTTAATCGTTGAATCGTTGAATCGGTTATTTGTTTATTTGGTTAATCGTTGAATCGTTGAATCGTTGAATCGGATATTTGTTTATTTGGTTAATCGTTGAATCGTTGAATCGTTTAATCGGATATTTGTTTATTTGGTTAAAAAATCTGTGGAAATCTGTGTTAAAAATATAATCTTTGAATCTTTGAATCTTTGAATCTGGAAGAGATGTTGAAACAAGTTCAGCATTTCAAGAACATTCTTAATAAAGGGTTTACTGCTGTTAGTTTTCCAGTTCTAATTTGTCAATAATTCGTTGTTCTTCATCTGTTGCGGTTATCCCAGAATCATTCCAATAATCAGTAAGAATTACGTTTTGTTTGTTGAATAAAGTTTTGTCTTTAAATACTTCATTTTCTTTATAACTGAATTTTTGAGTGCTAAAATTAGTAGTAACCATGCAGTTTTTTACTTCAAATGATTTGGTTTGTTTCTTTACGGTTTTGGTAAAACCAATTTCTTCTTTTGAAGATACTAAATAATAATTATCACCTTGAATCTTATATATTGCTTTGAACACCGATTTGTATATGTTTTTTGCTCCCTCAGATTTATTTTCTTCGACTTTTGAAAAAGTAATAGGGGAGACCAACGTGCTTATTTCAATAATCATTTTTCGCTTTCGATCATATATGATTCTAAAATCGTCACGCATACCGCTAACTTCGTCAATAGGCGTTATCAACATTGTATAATAATCTTCATTACTTGCATTTGATTTAATAATAAAGTCATATTCCTTTTTGGCTCTAGAATCTAAAATAGGGTTTAAATATTTGAAAATATAGTAGTTTTCCATAACATCATTAAGGTTATACCCTAATAAGTCTTTTTTAATATCTAGATCTACCAAACCATAAGAACGATTTTGATCTACAAAAATAGTAGTGCTAAAATTTTTATCATTTCCTGAAAGTTGAAAATTGATTACTCCATCATTATAATAGGAATAGGTATTGTCGATGCTAAAAAACTCTCTAGAATATACTTTTAGTTTGGCTGGAATAGTAAGTTTTTTGATAGAATTTGCTACAATATTTTTAAGGATTAGCTGCGGGTGTTGTTTTGTAACCACGATTTCATCTAAATCATTTACATTTTTTTTTAAATAAACTGTAGATTCTTTATCCTTTAAATTGATTGATTTTAACGTTTGCGATATATAGGAAGCATTCGATATTTTTATAAGTGTAGGTTGGGTAATCGAAATAACAACTATTCCGTTTGCATTACTGAGTAAATTCTGTTTTGATTTCACTACATAAACCGTTATATCTTCAATAGGTAAATTGGTTTCAGAATCTTTAAATAGTAGTGTTATTTCTGAGTTTTGGGAGAAAACAGAAGCAATTGAAAATAAAAAAAATAATATATATATCTTTTTCATACAAATGTATTGAATTCAAATTTAGTGATTTCATTTGGAGTTTAACAATTTATTGTTATTTTTTTATTAATAGGCATAAAAAAATCCCGATTTCTCGAGATTTTAAGTTATTCATTATGTAAGAAAGCTTGCCTATTTAGTAACGTTTCCTCACTTTCAACATGATTGTCATCAGGAATACAACAGTCAACTGGGCATACAGCGGCACATTGTGGTTCGTCGTGAAAACCTTTACATTCTGTACATTTCCCAGGAACAATATAATAAATATCATCGGAAATGGGAGTTTGTGCAGCATCTGCATCTACTTCAGTTCCATCAGCTAATATTACTTTTCCTCGAATTTTCGTTCCATCTTTATATCTCCAATCGTCTGCGCCTTCATAAATTGCAGTATTTGGACATTCTGGCTCACAAGCACCACAATTGATACATTCATCTGTTATTATTATTGCCATATTTTTTAGTCTTAAAGTTGAATGTCTTAAAGTCTTAAAGTTAAAAGAGTTTTGAATCTTTTGACATTCGACTTTTGACATTCGACATATTTATCCTTATTTTTGTGCAAAATTACGCCCAAAACTATTCATAAGCAAATCAATATGACTTTAGCACATAAAAAAAATATTTTCGTTGCACTAGGGACGTTTTTATCTCAATTTTCAGAGGTTGAAAATCAAAAAAAGGAAGCTGTTTTAAATAATGACTTGTTTTTTGATCGTTTTATTGATTTAATCAAATTATCACAATCTCACAACGGCTGGTACACTAATGACAATGTGTATTTTGCTATTCAATCTTGGGCGGAAGCATTGACAATTGACAATTTAAATCAATGGTTGGACACTTATGATTTCACTAATGTAGATTCTAAAACGGTTGGATTGGTACTGGCTGGAAATATCCCATTGGTTGGTTTTCACGATTTTATTTCAGTGTTACTTTCAGGACATAAAGTGTTGGTAAAAACATCTTCAAATGACCAACATTTATTACCTTTTTTAGCTGAGTATTTAGTTTCAATTGAACCAAAACTTGTAAATCACATCACTTTTGTAGAAGGTAAATTAGAAGGTTTTGATGCTGTAATTGCAACTGGTAGCAATAATACGGCACGTTATTTTGAATTTTATTTCAAAGACAAACCTTCCATTATTAGAAAATCAAGAAATTCAGTTGCTGTTTTAAATGGGCAAGAAACGAAAGAGCAAATGGTTGCTTTGGGAGAAGACGTTTTTCGCTATTTTGGTTTGGGATGCAGAAATGTTTCTAAAATATTTGTTCCGAAAGACTATAATTTTGATGCTTTTTTTGGTGGAATGTTTCCCTATCAAGATGTTATCAAATATGAAAAATACATCAATAATTACGATTATAATAAAGCAGTTTTCTTGATGAGTAATTTTAATTTGTTGGATAATGAGTTTCTAATTATCAAAGAAGATAGCAGTTATGCTTCGCCAATTTCAAGTGTTTTTTATGAATATTATGAAAACATTGAAGATATAAAACTACGTTTACAAGCTGAAAATGAGCAAATTCAATGTATTGTTTCTAATGATTTAATTGAAAACAGTGTCGCATTTGGACAAACTCAAAAACCAAATTTATGGGATTATGCAGATAATGTGGACACCATAAAATTTTTAATTGCTTTTTAGATTGTCAATTTCGCAAATAGCGATGTTAACTATAACGATTTTGTTAATAAAACATTAGAACTATTTGGATATTATTTATTGTTTTTAGTTTTCTATTTCCGAAATTTGTCACTTAATTTTTTTGAACACAACAATTACAATGAAAAAACATAACTACAGCGCAGGACCTTGTATTTTACCACAAGAAGTTTTTGAAAAATCAGCAGATGCAATTTTGAATTTCAACAATTCGGGATTGTCACTTTTGGAAATTTCACACAGAAGCAAAGATTTTGTTGCTGTAATGGATGAGGCAAGAGATTTGGCTTTGGAATTATTAGATTTAAAAGGAAAAGGATATCAAGCTTTATTTCTTCACGGAGGAGCAAGTTTAGAATTCTTAATGGTTCCTTATAATTTAATGAAAACGGATGGTAAAGCAGCATATCTTGACACAGGTACTTGGGCTTCGGCAGCGATAAAGGAGGCGAAATTATTTGGCGAAACTGTTGTTGTAGCTTCATCAAAAGATCAAAATTACAATCATATTCCAAAAGGATATACTGTTCCTGAAGATGCTAATTATTTTCACTGTACGAGTAATAATACTATTTTTGGAACTCAAATGAAATCATTTCCGAATGTTTCAATTCCTGTGGTTTGCGATATGAGTTCGGATATTTTTTCAAGAGTTTTAGATTTTTCTAAATTTGATATTATTTATGCTGGAGCCCAGAAAAATATGGGTCCTGCTGGAACTACTTTAGTGGTTGTAAAAGAAGAAATTCTTGGAAAATCAGGACGAGTAATTCCAAGTATGTTGGATTATGAAAAACACATTAAAGCGGAAAGTATGTACAATACACCAGCTGTTTTTCCAGTTTATGCCTCCTTGTTAACATTACAATGGTTGAAAAAATTAGGTGGAATTGCTGCTGTCGAAAAATTGAACAATGCGAAGGCAGAATTATTATATAATGAAATTGACAGAAATCCTTATTTTAAAGGGGCTGCAAATGTTGAAGATCGTTCGAATATGAATGCAGTTTTCTTGTTAGAAAATGAAGAACACGCCTCTGTTTTTGATACTTTGTGGAAAGAAGCTGGAATTTCTGGATTGCCTGGTCACCGTTCTGTGGGTGGTTATAGAGCTTCGATGTACAACGCACTTCCAATAGAAAGTGTTCAGGTTTTAGTTGATGTTATGCAGGATTTTGAGAGTAAAGTATCGGGAATGAATTTCTAAGAAAAGGTTAATCGGTTAATCGGTTAATCGGTTAATTGTTAATTTGGTTAATCGGAGGAAAAGGTTAATCTGAGGAAAAGGTTAATCGGTTAATTGTTTATTTGGTTAATCGGAGGAATCAATAAAGGATACTTTTAGGAACTATCAAATTAATCAATAATTCTGTAATTAATCTGAATTTCGATTCAACGATTCAACGACTTTACGATTCAACAAATCAACAAATCAACGATTCAACAATTCAACAATTCAACGATTCAACGATTCAACAAATAAACAATTAAACAAAAACAACATTACAATGAAAATATTAGCAAATGATGGGATTTCTAAAAGTGGAATTTTAGCTTTAGAAAAAGGAGGTTTTGAAGTAATTACTACAAAAGTTGCGCAAGAACAAGTTGCGAATTTTGTGAACGAAAATAATGTGAGTGTTGTTTTAGTTCGTAGTGCAACGAAAGTTAGAAAAGATATTATTGACGCTTGCCCGGGATTGAAAATCATCGGTAGAGGTGGAGTTGGAATGGATAATATAGATGTTGAGTATGCTAAAAGCAAAGGGATTAGTGTAATAAATACTCCTGCCTCTTCATCGGAATCGGTTGCAGAATTGGTTTTTGCACATTTGTTTTCTGGTGTTCGATTTTTGCACGATTCCAATAGAAATATGCCTTTGGAAGGAGATTCTAATTTTGAAGGTTTGAAAAAAGCGTACGCAAATGGAATTGAATTGCGGGGTAAAACTTTGGGAGTTGTAGGAATTGGTCGCATTGGTCAAGCTACTACAAAAATGGCTTTAGGATTAGGAATGAAAGTTATTGCTGCCGATAGTTATATTGAAAAAGTGGATGTTTCAGTTGTGTTTTTTGATGGTCAATCCATTACAACTACAATCGTTTCTCAATCATTAGAATCTGTTTTCAAAGAAGCAGATTTTATCACTTTGCACGTTCCTGCTCAAAATGGATATATTATTGGGGAAGCAGAATTGGAACTTATGAAAACGGGAGTTGGAATTGTAAATTGTGCTCGTGGTGGTGTTATTGATGAAGTTGCTTTAGTGAAAGCATTAGATAGTGGCAAGGTTTTGTTTGCTGGTTTAGATGTTTTTGAAAATGAGCCAACGCCAGAAATCACTATTTTAATGAACCACAAAATTTCATTAACACCTCATATTGGAGCTGCTACATTGGAAGCGCAAGATAGAATTGGAACTGAACTCGCTTCACAAATTATAAGTTTATTGAAGAATTAAAGAAGCTTTTTTTTAGATTTCATAGTTTTTCGATAAAAAATTGTATAGTCCCTACGGGACAAAAATTATCTTGATAACTATTTATTTACCAACATATAATCTCTACGAGATATACTCTGATAGGAGTTAAATGTTGGTAAAATAATAAGAAGTGTTTCCCGTAAAAATGTCTCGTAGGGACTATTTTTGTTGAGGTTCCCTGATTTTAAAAGGTTTTTTGTCAAGAAACATTATTTATATTATTTCATTACAACTATAAATGCATCTCTTATTGAGGTGCATTTTTTTGTTTGATTAAAAATATAATTTGATTATTAATTTTGTAATTTTGGAGAACATAAAAAACCAATGAAAAAGCTAAAACAACGCTGGGGAATTACGAACAATTTTCAATTACTATTGATACTTGTTGTTTTCGCTATTAATGGTTCTTTGTCAGCAAGAATTTCGGGATATTTGATGTCTTTTTTGGGAATCAACAATGAAAACACACATTGGTTTTTCTATTATTTGGTTTTACTACTTCTAGTTTTGCCAATATATCCTTTTTTATTAATGGGTTTCGGCTATTTATTCGGGCAATCTAAATTTTTCTTTCCTTTTGGTAAAAGAATGCTGAAAAGTATGGGATTGGGATTTATATTTAAGTGAATTTTCCCCTCCCCAGCCCTCCCCTAAGGGGAGGGAGCCAAGACGGAAATGTGTTAATAGATAAAAGAACTAAATATTATTAATGTATTGATTTGTTTATTTGTATCGGAACTTCCGAAAATTATTTAACACAAATTAGTACAAATTAGCACAAATTTTTTAAAAAACAATTAAACGGTTTACCGATTAAACATTTACCCAATTAAACGATTAACCACTTAACCGAAAATCACTTATTCGGAGTGAATTATTTCTTGAGTTTGTCTTTGAATAACTTTCTTACTTTCTCCACTTTTGGGGTAATTACATAACTGCAATAGCCTTGTGATTGGTTTTGGTTGTAATAATTTTGGTGATAATCTTCCGCTTCATAGAATTTTGTTGCAGCAGAAATTACCGTTACAATTGGTTTTCCAAATGTATTTTCTTTAGTTAATAAAGCAATATATGCTTCGGCTGTATTTTTTTGGAGTTCGTTGTGATAGAAAATTTCGCTCCTGTATTGTGTTCCCGAATCATTGCCTTGACGGTTTAAAGTTGTTGGGTCGTGAGTAGCAAAAAATACTTCTAATAATTCTCCAAAAGAAATTTTACTTGAATCAAATTCAATTTGAATTGCTTCAGCGTGACCTGTATCGCCATTGCAAATGTCTTTGTAGGTTGGATTTATAGTTTTACCGCCAATATA
>CANFVB010000098.1 GCA_947450355.1 Bacteroidota bacterium | reverse complement strand
CCTTCTGGAGTTTACAATGTAATTGTAACGCAAGGAGAAGAAGTTAAAACGCTACGAGTGATTAAGAGATAAAACACAATTAATCTAAGTTTTTATAAACCTGTCCAAGAAATTGGACAGGTTTTTTTTGTGTATCCAGTCTATTGAATTTGTTCAAAATTTTCCTTGACAACTATTCCCACATTTACATAATTGTTTTTTGTCACAATATTTTCTTTGAGTACTATTTTATTACTAAGATACTTTATGGCTAAATATCCTTGTTTTTCGGGTTTTTGATCAATTAAAAAATCAATGAAGCCTTCATTTAGATAGTCAATATTCTGTTTCAATAAATCAAATCCAATAACACGTATGTTTTTTAAGTTATTTTCCTTTATGAACTTTGATACTATATGAACTCTGGAATTTAAAACAAAAACAGAATTAATGCCATTAAACATTTCAATTTTTATACTGTTTTTTATGGAATCTTTTATGTTGATTTCTGTAAAATTAAATTTAGGAATATTTAAATTATTTTCCTTAAAATAAGAATAAAAACCTTGAATTTTCTTCAAATTAAAGATTGTTTTTGAAGTATTTTCAATATTGCTGGTAATTTTAAATATTAGTGTATTACTTTCTTCTTTAACACCATAACTTATTAACCTCCCTGCTAAGTAGCCACTTTTAAAAGAGTTTTGCCCAATAAATGATACATTTTCAATCTCTTCAATATCAGAATCTATGAGCACTATGGGAACATTTTTCTTTTTATATTCATTTAAAAAAAAAATAGATTCCTCATAAAAAACAGGTGCAAAAACCAATCCGTCATAATCAAGCTTTAAAACTTGGGACGCGGTTTCATTGAAAGATTTGATGTCATATTTAAAAAAATAGTAGTCAACTTTTGCTCCATAACTTACAATTTCATCTGCTGCTTTGGAAATTCCTTTTAGTGGTTTTTTCCAATACACAAAATTTTTGTCTTGTAGAATTAATACTGCAAATTTGAATTTTTTATTCAAAACTAAATTACTCGCAAAAATATTTTTTACATATCCATGTTTTTTAATTATGGCTTCTACGGTATCTATGTTTTCTTGGCTAACACGCCCACGATTATGAATAATTCTATCAACTGTTCCAGGTGAAACATTTGCTAATTTCGCTATTTTTTTAATTGTTATGATGGCTAATTATTTTAAGGTTAAAAAATTTCTAATATTTTATTATTTCTTAATACTTATTACTTATTACAAATGTAGTTATAGATGCATAAAAAAAAATCCAAATTTGGTATTAAAATAATTTAAAACGCCATTTAACGTTTCAATTTTTTTGTTGAAACAAAATTTATAGTATATTTTGTATAAATTTATTTGGAAGTTCTTTAATAAAGTATTTAATTTGCAATAAATGTGTACGAACACGCTTAAAATATTTGATACTAAATCGACCCTAATTCTAACCTTAAATACTTTAAAATGCAAAAAATATTATTGTTTTTATTGCTGCTATTTGCATCAATTAGTTATGGACAAACTGGAAAAATAGTTATTTCTGGTAAAGTATTCGATTCAAAAGGTGTTGTTATACCTGGGGTAATAGTATCTGCAAACTCCAAAAGTACTACAATATCTGATCTTCAAGGAAATTACGTTATAACTGTTTTGAACAATAACGCTTCTCTGAAATTTTCATATGTAGGATACATTAGTCAAACTATTAAAGTTAGTTCAAATAAAACCATTGATGTTATCCTTCAAGAAGATAAAAGAGAATTAGAAGAAGTTGTTGTAGTTGGTTATGGAACACAACGTAAAAAAGATGTTACAGGATCTATATCATCGGTAAATACAAAAGACATGATGACTGTTCCAACTACAAACGTAAATGAAATGCTTAGAGGAAGGGTAGCGGGTGTTAGTGTTACAGTTAATTCATCCCGTCCAGGAGGAAGTTCTGACATTTTAATACGTGGACAACGTTCGCTTTCAGGTAGCAATTCTCCGCTTTATGTAGTTGACGGATCTCCTGTTTCTGATATTAATGATTTGAATGCAAATGATATTAAAAGTATAGAAGTATTGAAAGATGCATCTTCTCAAGCAATTTACGGTGCTCGTGCCTCCGCAGGTGTAATTTTAGTTACTACCAAACGAGGAATAGCTGGAAAGCTTCAAATAGATTTTAATAATACAACCTCTATACAAACCTTAAAAACTAACTTTGACTTAATGAATGGAGAAGAATGGTTGCGAAAAAGATTGGCTCAAGTCAATGAATTTCGTCCGGTTAGCCAATTAAGTAGTTCTAGTGATCCTGTTGATCAAGCAAAAATTTTATCGGTTATTGGTGATAATAATTTAATTGCTAATTACAATGCAGGAAGAACGAGTAATTGGCTTAAGCAACTTATAAAACCAGCAGTAATAACAAGTACAAATTTAAGTTTGAGAGTTGGAAACGAAAACACAAAATTTAGTAGCAGTTTAAACTATTTTGATCAAGACGGTATGATTTTAAAATCTGATTTTAAAAGAATTTCAGGTAGAATTAATGTAGATCAAAAAGTCTCTAGTAAAGTAAAAATGGGAATTAACCTATCTTATACGCATTCTGAAGCGAATGGTGAAGACGGGATTAATAACTCTACGACTTCAAACGATATGTATCAAAAGGCTATTACTTTTTCGCCTTATTCTGTTCCCTATGATGAATATGGAAATTTAAATAGGTATGTTACTTCAGATTTAAAATACAATCCAATATGGAATAGTAATCAGTATACTGATTTAACTAAAACCGATCGTTTATTAGTAAATTTATTTACAGAAATTGATGTTTTAAAAGGATTAAAATACCGATTTAATAGTAAATATGACTATAGAAATGAAAATGAAGTAAGTTACCAAACTAAATACCATGAATTCGGTGCATCAACTAATGGATGGGGTCAACTAAACTTCATTACAGATAAAGAATGGTTGATAGAAAATATCTTGACGTATGACAGAAAAATAAACGAAAGCAACAGATTTGACGTTACTTTTGTTCAAAGTGCTAATAAGTTAACTACTGAAAAATATTCTCAATCAGCAACTCAATTTCTTAGTGATTATTTTGGTGCAGACGGAATAAGTAATGCAACTACATTCAACAAACCAGATAGAAATATTAGTCCACGACAGATATTGTCGTTTTTAGGACGAATTCGTTATACTTTATATGATAAATATATTTTCTCGGCTTCTGTAAGAAAAGATGGTTCATCAGTTTTTGGAGAAGAAAATAAATGGGGTGTGTTTCCTTCATTTTCTGCAGCTTGGAGAATAAACGAGGAGTCCTTTCTTAAAAATAGTAAAGTTGTTTCTAATTTAAAGCTAAGACTTAGTTATGGGGTTGTAGGAAATCAAGGTGTTGGTCCTTTTCAATCTTCTGCAACAGTAAAAGAGTACGATATGTTATATGGTAATACAAGTGCTTATTCTGTTGGATTATTACCTGGAAATTCCCTACCCAATCCATTCTTGAAATGGGAACAAACAGCTTCTAAAAATGTGGGATTAGATTTTGGGTTTTTAAAAGACAGAATCACAGGAAGTATAGAGTGGTATGACACGAGAACTACAGATTTATTAATATATAAAAAATTACCATCAAATTCTGGATACAGCAACCAACTAACTAATATTGGAGAAGTACAAAACACAGGTTTAGAGGCTCAAATAAGTGCTTTGCTAGTAAAAAACAATGACTTTTCTTGGGGAGTTAATTTGAATTATAGTCATAATGATAATAAAATTTTAAAAATTGACGGACAAACAGATGTTAATGGAAATCCGATTGATCAACCGACTAACGGATGGTTTATTGGACATTCAATAAATGCTTACTATCAATATGTCTTTGATGGAATATTTAACAATGACACTGAAATAGCAAACTCTGCTCAACCACAAGCTAGTATTGGTTCTATTAGAGTACAAGATCTTAACGGTGATGGGGTTATTACAACTGCCGATAAAAAAGTTATTGATGCAAGTCCAAAATGGATTGGATCTTTTAGTACTACTTTTAACTTTAAAGGTGTTGAATTATTTTTGGATTTATACACAGTACAAGGCGTAATTAAAAACAATTCATTTTTATATGATTATAACAACGGGGGGTCAAATTATGGGCCAAATAACGGAATTAAAGTAAATTATTGGACTCCTGATGGGCTTGGTCAAGAAGCACCTTTGCCAAGTGGTGCACCAGACACTTATTTAAAATCACTAGGACTTCAAGACGCTTCATATATTCGTTTAAGAACGATATCTTTAGGATATACTTTTCCTAAAATGGATTTATTAGATAAAGCAGGAATATCTAAATTTAATATTTATACCTCATTTAGCAATTGCTTTACTTGGACAAAGTATAAATCTTTTGGACCAGAAACTAGTCCGTCAAGTTATCCAGAGCCTAAAACAGTTAACATGGGAATTAATGTGTCATTCTAAAATTAAAATAATTATGAAAAAGAATTTATTAATAACAACATTGGTTTTATTTTCACTTTTTGGGTGTTCAAATTTTTTAGATGAAAAAAATCAAACCGATTTAAATACGGATTTTATTTACAAAACTCCAGATGGAATAGGTTTTGCAGTAACTGCGATGTATACTATTGAAAGGGATATTGCAAATTTTGGGAGTGGTGAGGGAAGTCTGCCAACATCTTCATTATTAGGTGGTGATGATATTACGTTTACAAGAGCTGGAGAAAGCACAGGTGACTGGAGTGGACCAGTTTGGTATGACCCAACAAAATTAAATTCGGCTAATAAAGATGCAGAAGGATATTGGAATTATAATTATAAAATTATTGGAAAAGCAAATGAAATTATTTATTATGCATTGCAGATGGATCAAAATAATCCATTAGTAATCCAAGCATTAAGTGAGTGTTACTGTTTTAGAGCACATGCCTACTTTAATTTGTTAAGAAGATTTGATAATATTTATTTTACAACAACCGCAATAACTCCATTTAATGTAAATGACCCCATTGATTATCAACCAGCAGATCAGGCAGTTGTCATGAATCAAATTAAACAAGATTTAGATTTTGCTATTGTTCATTTATCGTGGACAACACCTCAGGTAGGTCGATTTACAAAAGGATTTGCCTGCCATGTAAAAGCGTTGTCAGACATGTGGCCAATAAATCAAGATCAAAGTACAATTGATTTAAATGATGCTAGTGCTCAATTAGATAACATTATAAATAATGGTCCTTATAGTTTAATGCCAGAACCTAAAGATGTTTTTATGGGAGGGCAAAATTTGAACCACAACGAATCCATTTTTGTTGAACAATGGAGTAATCAAATTGGTGGTGCAGCTACAAATACTGCGGGAACATTAACTGGACATCGATATGCCTCTGCTACATTAACAAGATATGATAAATCTACAGTTTTAAATGGTACAAGTGCTTCTGGATTGATTACCGATCTCGAACAAGGAGGAGTTACTTGGGGTAGGGTATATCCAAATGATTATTTATTGAGTTTATATGACAAAGTCAATGATAAAAGGTTCAATCAATATTATAAACAATCATTTACTTTCAATAATATTCCTGTTGGAACACCACTTATAAGAAAATTAATTATTAAATCTTGGGACATTAAATATCTTTTTGTAAATGGTCAACCCAATACAAATTTAGGCTTGCCCGTAACAATAATGCAACAATTACAAGGTTATGGACCAATTAATGCAATTGGAAAAATACTTAATTTTAGCTTTGTAAATGGCGATGTTGTTCCAAAATTTATGGCAACTAATTTTGCCTATTCTTTGCATCCATCCTCAACAAAATATTTTGATAAGTGGACTAGAGACGTTGCTTTTAATCCTTCTTTTAAAGACATTATTGTATACAGACTAGCTGAAACTTATTTATTAGGTGCTGAAGTTAATCTAAGAAATGGAAATACTGCAAAAGCGTTAGAATATTTTAATAAAACTTGGGTAAGGGCTGGAAATCAAGCTAAAACAGGTTCTTTAACATTGCAAGATATTTTAGATGAAGATGCAAGAGAATTTGGTCAAGAAGCTTTTGGTCATCGGTGGTATGTTTTAAAAAGATTCGGATTAAATACAATGAAGTCACAAATCCAAACCAATTCGGGATGTCAATATAATGATAATATTAGTCTATATCGTTTCACATCAGATATGGATTTTTATAGCTACTTGAATAGAATTAATTATAATAACATTACAGGAACAACCGACATTTCAACTAATACTTCAACTGCAATTAAATATGATGATGCAAGGAATAATTTTACAGATTCCAATATTAGATGGCCAATTCCTCAAAGCCAAATTAATGCTATGGGTGGAAATTATCCTCAAAATCCAGGATATTAATATTATATAACACAAAAAAGGGGAGGTAATTTATTTGATGTGCTACCTCGTCTATATTTAACTTTTACAAAATTCAGATAACAAATATTTATTATTACTTAATGAAACATTTATTATTAATTACATTTTTTATTACTCAATTTTCATATTCTCAAGGTTGTGACCCTAAAAAGTATAACAATCTTGGGGCAATAAAATACAAATCAATTCAAGTTGAAGCAAAACCATGGGTTAAAGGAAAAGACATGCCTTGGGAAATATTTGAAACATATACTGTTAAAGAAATTGAAGGATTTAAACCAAATACTAAAAAGGTTTCGAATACGACTTATGGTAGCGATGTTTCTCAAAAATTCAATGCGACAGGCTTTTTTAGAACTGAAAAGCAAGGCAACAGATGGTGGGTTATAGATCCTTTAGGATTCAGAAATATTCAAGTAGCAATTAATTCTTTGCGACCTGGAAAGTCTGAAAAAAACGAAATGGAATTTGAAACTCGTTTTGGAAATAGTAAAAAATGGATTAACGCAACTGCAGATTCTCTAAAATCTTATGGTTTTAATGGAAGCGGGTCTTGGAGTGAAGATGAATTGATACAAGATTACAATACCACCGCAAAATCTCCACTTTCTTTTACGCCAAACCTAAACTTTATGAGTGGATATGGTAAGGAAAGAGGCGGAACGGTTCAACTTCCCGGAAACACGGGGTATCCCAACCAATGTATTTTTGTTTTTGATGCCGAATTTGAAACCTATTGTGAAAAAAGAGCACAAGAAATAGCTAAATACAGTACCGATAAAAATTTATTTGGATATTTTTCGGATAATGAAATGCCCCTAGGATTAGAAAATTTAGAAGGATATCTAAAATTAGAAAACAAATTAGATCAAGGATATTTGTTTGCTTCTAAATGGTTGGAGCAAAAAGGAATTACAATTGATAAAATAACAGACAAAGACAGGGCTGAGTTTGCAGGAATTGTTGCAGATAAATATTATTCAATCGTTTCAAAAGCCATAAAGAAATACGACCCCAATCACATGTACTTGGGAAGTAGATTGCATGGAGGAGCCAAAAAAGTTGATTCTATAACTGCTGCTGCAGGAAAATATTGTGACATTATAGCCATTAATTATTATGGAAGTTGGTCGCCAGATGCCGTAATGATGGACATGTGGGATAGAGTGGGTAAAAAGCCATTTCTAGTTACTGAATTTTATACCAAAGGAATGGATTCGGGACTTGAAAACACTTCTGGTGCGGGATTCACTGTTCGAACCCAAAAAGATAGAGGTTTTGCATATCAAAATTTTTGTTTGTCACTTTTAGCTAGTAAATCATGTGTTGGATGGCATTATTTTAAATACCAAGACAATGACCCAACATCAAAAAAAGTAGATCCTTCCAATACCGACGCAAATAAAGGATTGGTAAACAATAGTTTTCAATATTATAAACCCTTAATGAAACTTATGAAAGAATTAAATGATAACAAATATAATTTAGTTAGTTTTTTAGAATCAGAATCAGATAAAATAAAGGCAATAGAACCGCTAGATAT
>CANFVB010000097.1 GCA_947450355.1 Bacteroidota bacterium | reverse complement strand
GAAATTGTAATCCAACAACAATCTGAAAGTTTACGAATATTAAATATAATTGAAAGTAAACTTCAAAAGGAAAATATCTTTATTATCAATGAAAATCAAATTTCAAGTGAGCAGGAAAATTTCATTAAAGATTTTTTCATTCAAAAAGTAAGTCCTGCATTGGTTACAATTATCTTAAATGATTTGGCAGAATTTCCAATTCTTAAAGATACGTTAGGGTATTTGGCTGTAAAATTAGTAATGAAACCCGAACCAGAATCCAAAATTTTAGGTTTTGTAAAACAAAAATCAGAGGTTCGATATGCCGTAATTGAAATTCCCAAATCCATCAACCGTTTTGTAGTACTTCCATCCATCGATGAAAAGCAATATGTGATATTATTAGATGATGTAATTCGTCATAATCTTTCAAGTTTGTTCAATATATTTGATTACAAAAGTGTTTCTGCACACATGATAAAAATCACGAGAGATGCCCAATTGGACATTGATAGTGATATGAGTAAGAGTATGTTAGAGAAAATAGCAACCAGCGTAAAAGACAGAAGAATAGGGGAGCCTGTCCGATTTATTTACGACCAATCTATAGGAAAAGACACATTGAAATTTTTCCTTACCAATATGGGAATTGATTCTTCGGATAGTATTATTCCTGGAGGAAGATACCATAATAGACGCGATTATATGGATTTTCCAAACCTTGGAAGATTTGATTTATTATATGCCCCCAAAGTTCCGTTGCCAGTTGATGGCTTGAGTCTTGACGGTAGTATTTTGAATAAAATCGCCAAGAAAGATTACCTTGTAAATGCGCCGTATCAGTCTTTTTCATATATAATAAAATTCCTTAGAGAAGCTGCTTTAGATCCAAATGTGACCGCTATTAAAATCACATTGTACCGATTGGCAAGAAATTCTCAAGTAATTAGTTCGCTTATAAATGCTGCCAAAAACGGGAAGAAAGTAACCGTGCAAATTGAACTTCAAGCTCGTTTCGATGAAGCAAGTAATATTTTTTATGCGGAGCAAATGCAAACCGAAGGAATTGAACTAATTTTCGGAATCAAAGGTTTGAAAGTTCACAGTAAAATTTGTCTTGTTGAGAGAATCGAAAATGGAAAATTAGTTCGTTATGGAATTATTTCTACAGGAAATTTTAACGAATCTACTGCAAAAGTATATACCGATGTAACATTATTTACAAGCCATCAGCAAATTTTAAAAGATGTTTCTAAAATATTTGATTTTTTCGATGTCAATTACAGAGTGCATCGTTACAAGCATTTAATTGTTTCACCACATTATATGCGTTCCAAATTCAATAAATTAATTGACAGGGAAATTACAAATGCCGAAGAAGGAAAAGTGGCGTTTATGAAACTCAAATTGAATAGTTTAACAGATATTCAACTCATTGATAAATTATACGATGCAAGTAATGCGGGTGTGAAAATCCAACTTCAAATCAGAGGGATTTGTTCTTTAATTCCCGGTGTTAAAGGAATGAGTGCCAATATTGAAGCGATTAGTATTGTCGATAATTATTTGGAACATTCAAGAGTTTACATTTTTGGAAATGAAAATGACCCTGAAGTATATATATCTTCTGCCGATTTTATGACGCGAAATATCGATGGTCGAGTAGAAGTAACGTGCCCAATTTATGACGAACGAATCAAAAATGAAATAATTGATATTTTCAATATTGGTTGGAAAGGAAACGTAAAAGCGCGATTACATTCAGATAAGTTAGATAATAAATATAGAGTTCGTGGAAGCAATGCTGTTTTCAGAGCGCAACAGGAAACCTATAATTATTATTTGAATCGATTGGAAGTTATTTCTGAAAATTTATAATTACAATATTAATTTAGCCTAAAATAAGCACTTTAAATGATTACAATAAGGAAATATGCAGCAATTGACGTTGGTTCTAATGCGATGCGGCTTTTGGTGGCAAATATTATTGAAGAGGACGGAAAGGAAACCCAATTTAGCAAAAGTGCTTTAGTTCGGGTGCCCATTCGTTTGGGACAAGATGCTTTTACGGTTGGTGAAATTTCGGAAGAAAACATCGATAGAATGGTTGATGCTATGAAAGCTTTCAAATTATTAATGAAAGTTCACAAAGTTGAAAAATATATGGCTTGTGCAACTTCAGCAATGCGTGAGGCATATAACGGAAGGGAAGTTGTAGAAATAATCAAGAAAAAGGCGGATGTAAAAATCGAAATTATTGATGGTAAAAAAGAAGCTGCAATTATTGCTTCAACGGATTTACATTATCTATTAAAAACTGAAAAAACATATTTGTATGTTGATGTTGGTGGAGGAAGTACAGAATTTTCATTGTTTTCAGATGGAAAAATGATTGCTTCTAAATCCTTCAAAGCTGGAACGGTTCGTCTGTTGAACGAAGTTGTAAGTGATTTGGTTTGGCTTGAAATTGAAAAATGGATAAAATTAAATACCGAAGATTTCGATGAGGTGACGTTAATTGGTTCAGGTGGAAACATCAATAAATTATTTAAAATGTCTGGAAAAATGCAGGACAAACCGTTGTCTTATATGTATGTAAATTCACAATATGCCTTTTTAAATTCTTTAACGTATGAACAAAGAGTCTCTGAATTAGGATTAAATGCAGATAGAGCTGACGTTATTGTTTTGGCTACAAAAATATACTTGAACGCAATGAAATGGAGCGGTGCAAGGAGTATTTATGTCCCTAAGATTGGACTTTCTGATGGGATTGTGAAGGCGTTGTATTATGGAAAGATATAAATTAAAATAGTTATGTTTATTAGATATGTAGAATTAATTTGCCTTTGCGTTCCTTGCGTAAACCTTTGCTTCCCTTGCGGTTAAAAAAAATCTGCGCATCTGAGATAAAACTTTATTTCTTTTGTTTTTCTTATATGCCTTTTGTGGTAAAAAAACTTTGCGACCTTTGCGTAAACCTTTGTGCCCTTTGCGGTTAAAAAAAAATCTGCGACCCGACGAAGTAATCAGCGGTTAAAAAAAATGCGCTAAACCCAAACTTTATTCCAAAAAAAATCCCCGCAATTGCGGGGATTTCTATATAAAAATCAAGAAATTATTTTTTCTCGTTCTTTTCCATTTTAGCTTTCAATGCAGCCAACATATCGTTGTTATCCCCTAATGTAGATGCTTGCGCATTTGTATTATTGGCAACAGCTTCGTTTACAGCTTTAACAGCTTTCTCTTCTTCTTCACGGAAGATAGCTGTGTGAGATGCAACTACTCTTTTAAATTCTTTGTTGAATTCAATTACTTTAAATTCAGCTGAATCTCCTTTTTTCAATTTCTTACCATCTTCTTTTTCAAGGTGACGTGTAGGAATGAAAGCAACGATATCGTCTCCGAATTCTACAGTAGCTCCTTTGTCAACAATTTCAGAAATTTCACCTGTGTGGATCGTTCCAACTGCGAAAGAATCTTCATATTGATCCCAAGGATTAGCAGTAGTTTGTTTGTGTCCTAAAGATAATTTACGACCGTCAACATCTAATTCTAATACAACTACATCTAATTTTTCACCAACATTTACAAATTCAGATGGATGTTTGATTTTCTTAGTCCAAGAAAGATCAGAGATATAAATCAATCCGTCAATTCCTTCTTCTAATTCTACAAAAATTCCAAAGTTTGTAAAGTTTCTAACAATACCTGTATGTTTAGAACCTACTGGGTATTTAGCAGTGATATCAGTCCAAGGATCTTGCGATAATTGTTTGATACCTAATGACATTTTACGGTCATCTCTGTCTAATGTTAAGATAACAGCTTCAACAACATCACCCACTTTTACGAAATCTTGAGCCGAACGCAAGTGCGTAGACCATGACATTTCAGAAACGTGGATTAAACCTTCAACACCTTCAGCAACTTCAATGAAAGCACCGTAATCAGCGATTACAACTACTTTACCATTAACTTTGTCACCAACTTTCAAGTCAGCATTCAAAGCATCCCAAGGATGCGCGTTCAATTGTTTCAATCCTAATTGAATTCTCGTTTTCTCGTCATCAAAGTCAAGGATAACAACATTCAATTTTTGATCTAATTCCAACACTTCGCTTGGGTGGTTAATTCTACTCCAAGAAAGGTCAGTAATGTGAATCAATCCATCAACACCACCTAAATCAATAAACACACCATAAGAAGTAATGTTTTTAACAACACCTTCTAATACTTGTCCTTTTTGCAATTGACCGATGATTTCTTTTTTCTGGATTTCAATATCCGCTTCAATAAGCGCTTTGTGAGAAACAACTACGTTTTTAAATTCGTGGTTAATTTTCACAACTTTAAATTCCATCATTTTATTTACATAAACATCATAATCTCTAATTGGTTTAACATCAATTTGAGATCCTGGTAAAAACGCTTCAATTC
The DNA here is from genome assembly GCA_947450355.1 of Bacteroidota bacterium. GTDB lineage: Bacteria > Bacteroidota > Bacteroidia > Flavobacteriales > Flavobacteriaceae > Flavobacterium. The sequence goes on along the minus strand of CANFVB010000097.1, from coordinate 3,631 downwards.
CGAAAACGTCAACGATCATACCACCTTTAGTTCTGCATTTTACGAAACCAGTAACAATTTCTCCAGTTTCATTAGCACTAATAACTCTATCCCAAGATTTAATAGTACGCGCTTTTCTGTGAGACAATACCAATTGACCTGTTTTATCCTCACGGATGTCAATTAATACTTCAACTTTGTCACCCACTTTTAAGTTTGGATTGTAACGGAATTCGTTCAATGAAATAACACCTTCCGATTTTGCATTGATATCAACGATAACGTCTCTATCCGTAATTCTAACTACAACACCTTCTACTACTTCTTCTTGATCAGTATCAATAAAAGTTTCAGAAACTAATTGTTCAAATTCTTGCAAGTTTTTTTGATCAACGGCATCAATACCTTCTTCAAAGTTGTGCCAGTTAAATTCTGCTAAAAACTGCTCTTGTGATTTTAATTGTTCAGACATGCTGATAAAAAATTTGTATTCTGTATTTTCTCGAGTTTCTTAATGCGAAAGAAAACAACAGAAGTTGTTTGTTTGATTTTTTAATACCCAAAGGAAACTCCTATCCACCAAAAGGTGTGCAAAAGTAATTCTTTTTTCTGTATTCACAAAGTTTTTTCCAGAAAACCAATTAGCTAATTATCAATACTATAAATCATTTGAATTTGGAGCGAATTGTCCCTGCATTTTTGCAATTGCAATTCCCGCTTTCGGCTCAATCTCTTCGCTTCGCTGCGAGGATACCGCCTCAATCGGGGCTGAGGGATTAGTTTTTTTATCAATCTGAATTTATTTCAGATCTAATTTTTTTATTAAAACCGCTCATTTTTTTCATCTCTTTGTAGATATGAAGTTAGGAGACTTCGAACAGCAATCCCTAATTTTAATAACGTTTATTTTTTAAAGAACACTTGGAATAGCGGCGGATTTATAATTAATTTAACTACATTTGATTTGAATTTAAAAAAGAAATTATGAAAAGGATATTATTTGGTATATTAATGCTAGTGAGTTTTTACTCAAATGCTCAATGTAATCTTGGTTTTAATGATTTAGTCAATGCGTTAAGAAGTAATGAAACAAACTTAAAATACCAACTATCAAACAAAGGCTATGTTTATAATGATCGTGAATCTAAGTATTATTGTAGTAATGAAAAATATGAATTGATAAAATCTGATCAGGGCGGGGTTTTAGATATTAAATATATGATGCCGTATTCAAGTTATGAAATTCAAAAAATTATTAATGATGCAAAAAATCATGGTATGGAATTTCCACTAATTACAACAAATCCTAATACAGAATTGCCAAAAAATATTTATGGAGTTGGAATAGGAAATTTAATAATGAAAATCGAAAGCGACGAAAAATATAGTTATATAGTTATAATTGGAAAGTAATTATTTTGCTTTTAAATTTTGGGATTTAAATATAAATAAACAATTCTATTATTGACTAATAAAAACCATATTTACAAATTATCAACAATAAATCTCTAAATAATTATAAATGAAAAAAAATTTCATCCTTATTTTGTTTATTTTCTCAATAAACCTATGTAATGGTCAAAATGCTGATTATGATTATACTGAAGGAATTAAATTTGCAGAATCAAACAACTTTACAAAAGCAATTATATCCTACTCAGTAGCGATAATCAAAAACCCATATGAATGGCATTATTATCAAAGTAGGAGTTATGCATTTTTTGTAACTAAAGATAATACAAATGCTCTGAAAGATATTAATATGGCCCTGAAACTCAAACCAAAACATGAAAACGTTGGCTGTCTATCAATAAGAGCTAGAATATTAATTGACATGCAGAATTATATTGAGGCAATTGAAGACCTAACCTACATTATTGATTATTTCCCTGAAGATTTCCAAACTAAATATGGAGATGTTCATTTGAATAGGGGCAAAGCGTTTTTATATTCAGGACAAAAGGATAAAGCATGTTTAGATTTTAATGAATCATTATTTAGACATATGTTTGATGCCAAAAAATTTATTGATGAGTTTTGCAATTAGTATTAAAGATAAACCCCGCTTTTGCGAGCGTCTCGCTCGTACCCACAAAACATCTTCTCTAAAACACCATTAAACTCAATTTAAACCGCAACATTATGAAAAAAATCTTTACTGTCTTTCTTTTATTATTGTTTTGCAATTTTCTTACTGCCCAGCATTTAAAAAAAGATGGCACACCAGATATGCGGTTTAAGGAAAATAAGCAAGCCTATTCTTCAACTACAACCGTAACTTCTGCTCCGCTCCGCAAATTGTTCTAATTAAGACCAATCTGCTGCGCAAAGTCTCCCGACTTTGAGTAAAAATAAATACAAAGCGTTAAATATATTAGTTGATAGTAGCTCAAAGTCAGGATACTTTGCGCAACATGTGAAAAAAAATACATCAATTCACTTTTCGGAGCATCCAGTCCACAATTTGCACAAGTAAAAGGAATAGAATTCAAGAAAGCAAAAAATAAATATAACCCAAAACAGAAAAGTATCACCCACCTTTAAGATTATTCATTCCTCAAATAGAAATATAGCTTCCTCAAATAGAAATATAGCTTCCGCAAATAGAAATATAGCTCCCGCAATTAGAAATATAACTCCCGCAATTAGAAATATAACTTCCGCAAATAGAAATATAGCTTCCGCAAATAGAAATATAGCTCCCGCAATTAGAAATATAGCTTCCGCAAATAGAAATATAACTCCCGCAATTAGAAAAATAGCTCCCGCAATTTGTTGCGATTGACTCGCCCGAAGAACCCGACCGATCAGATAAGTCCCCACAAAGACAAGAAAAAAAAAGGAGTGGTTTTGATATAAAAGTTAAAAAATTCACTTTTATCTAATTGAAACCTAAAATCATCAGGAAAACGAATTAAATTCCTTTTTACAATTTGATTTAAAACCCTAGTTTCAACTTCATACATAGAAGCCAAATCAAAATCTAACATAACTTTCAAAACTCTAATTTCCCAGATTTTGTTATGTAGTACTTGTAGTTCCGTAGGATTTTATTAAAATTGTGTGGATTAAATTTTCATGTATTTACGATTTATAACGTTGCCAACATTATGCAAATCATAAAAAAATGAGCTGAATTAATATTAATAAAGCTCATTGAAATATATGATTATAAAAACTTACTCTTCAATTCTCAATTGTAATTCTTCTATTTGAAGTTGTCCTGAAGAAAGTAATTGCTGGTCTTGAAATTGATAATTCAGAATTGCTTGTTCTCGTAAATAAGCCATTTTTAACGCAGCAATTGCAGCTTCTGTTCCTTTATTTCCGTGAATCCCACCGCTTCTATCCAAAGATTGTTGTTCGGTATTATCAGTTAATAAACAAAAAATTACGGGAACATCAAATTTAACATTCAAGTCTTTTATTCCTTGTGTAACGCCTTCGCAAACAAATTCAAAGTGCATTGTCTCACCTTTTATAACACAACCAATTACAATAATAGCATCCACATTTTGGGTTTCTATCATTTTTTTAGCACCGTAAATCAGTTCAAAACTACCTGGAACATTCCATCGAATAATGTTTTCTGATAAAGCATCACAATCTAATAATGCCGCTTCAGCGCCAGAATACAAACCCTCGGTAATGG
>CANFVB010000096.1 GCA_947450355.1 Bacteroidota bacterium | reverse complement strand
TATAGAATCACTATTTAATTGGCTAATTCAAAAAACAGATATTCAAAGAGCTAGTAAAGTGAGGTCTGCAAAAGGTCTGTTGATTCACATCTTTGGCAAAATCGCTTCCGCTTTTATAAACTTAATATTTTAACCCTTGATTCGCATAAGTAATTATTTTTATAGCAAAGCAAGGTTTTCTAGCCTAATCACTGGAATATTTATGCAAGAATTTCTAATTTAATTTACCTAAATTTGCAGCGTAATAAATAAATTTTAATTAATTCTACTTTTTGAGATTATAAATATTTATTAAACAGCACAAACACACAACTATATTTTTCAAATGCAACACAACGTACTTATTTTAGATTTCGGATCGCAATACACACAACTTATTGCAAGAAGAGTTCGCGAGTTAAACATATTCTGCGAAATTTTTCCCTACAATCACATTCCGAGTGATTTATCAAGTTATAAAGCGGTAATTCTTGGCGGAAGCCCATTCTCTGTTCGCGGAGAAGATGCACCACACCCAGATTTATCCCAAATTCGAGGCAAATTACCTTTGCTTGCCGTTTGTTACGGAGCGCAATATTTAGCCCATTTTAGTGGTGGCGAAGTTGCGGCTTCCAACACCAGAGAATACGGTAGAGCCAATTTGTCTTTTATCAAAGGAAATGAAGTTTTTTTTGATGGAGTTTCTGAAAATTCACAAGTTTGGATGAGCCATAGCGACAGTGTTAAAGCATTGCCTACCAATGGAATAAAATTAGCAAGTACGCACGATGTAGAATTTGCAGCCTATAAAATTGAAGGCGAAACTACGTATGCAATTCAGTACCATCCCGAAGTTTTTCATTCTACAGATGGCAAACAAATGTTGGAGAATTTCTTAGTGAAAATTGCCGAAGTACCTCAAACTTTTACACCAAATGCTTTCGTTGAAGATATGGTAGCAGAATTAAAAGTAAAAGTTCAAAATGACAAAGTAGTTTTGGGACTTTCAGGCGGTGTAGATTCAACGGTGGCGGCAGTTTTATTGCACAAAGCCATTGGTGAAAACCTATATTGCATTTTCGTAAATAACGGATTGTTGCGAAAAAATGAATTTGAACAAGTTTTGGATCAATATAAAGGAATGGGTTTGAACGTAAAAGGAGTGGATGCCTCGGCACGCTTTTTGGACGCTTTGGCAGGAATTGAAGACCCAGAATTAAAAAGAAAAGCAATCGGTAGAGTTTTCATTGAAGTTTTTGATGATGAATCACACCGAATTGAAAACGTAAAATGGTTGGCTCAAGGAACTATTTATCCTGATGTTATCGAGTCGGTTTCTGTAAAAGGACCATCGGCGACAATCAAATCACACCACAATGTGGGAGGTTTGCCAGATTATATGAAATTGAAAATCGTTGAGCCCCTTCGAATGTTATTCAAAGATGAAGTGCGTAGAGTAGGGGCGACCTTAGGAATTGATGCGGCATTATTAGGAAGACATCCTTTTCCTGGGCCAGGATTGTCAATTCGTATTTTGGGCGACATTACACCCGAAAAAGTTCGTATCTTGCAAGAAGTTGATGCCGTTTTTATTGACGGTTTGAGATCTTGGGGATTGTATGACAATGTTTGGCAAGCGGGCGCAATTTTACTTCCTGTGAATAGTGTAGGAGTGATGGGCGATGAGCGTACTTATGAAAAAGTGGTGGCACTTCGCGCAGTGGAATCAACGGACGGAATGACCGCAGATTGGGTACATTTACCTTATGATTTCTTGATGAAAGTTTCCAATGATATTATCAATAAAGTGCCGGGTGTAAACAGAGTTGTTTATGACATTAGCTCTAAACCACCAGCAACTATTGAGTGGGAATAGCAGTATTACAATTGAATTTTAAAAATTATAGCTATGTTTAAAAGAGTAATTTACATTCTTGTTTTGGTTTTTACACTGTCTCTTTTTGGGCAGAATTATACCAAACATACCGTTCTCAAAGGGGAAACGATTACACAAATTGCTCTGAAATATAAAGTTTCGCCTTTAGATATTTATAATTTAAATCCCGATGCTCAAAGTGGAGTTCAATTGAATTCGGTATTGTTGATTCCTATTTCAAAACTAAAAACACCTGCAGTTTCTACTACAAAAGGCAATCCAAAAACGCACGAAGTTCTTTCAAAAGAAACGGTTTATAGCATTTCAAAATTATATGCTGTTTCGGTTGAAGATTTAGAAACTGCCAATAAAGACGCTTTAAAGGAAGGTTTGAAAATTGGTCAAATGCTTGTTATTCCATCAAAATCTGCATTGAAACCAGCGGTTAAAACTACTGTAAAAGTTTCTGATAAAATTATTTATCACGAAGTTTTACCAAAGGAAACTAAATATGCTATTGCAAATAAATACGGATTGACTGTGGAACAATTGGAGCAATTAAATCCTGAAATTGTTTCGGGTTTACCAATTGGCTTTAAGTTAATTGTGAGTGGAATAAAAGATAAATTAGTTTCAAAAGAACAACCAAAAGTAGCCCTAACGCCTAAAACTTTAAAAATTGAAGACGTTGCAAAATCGAATAAAGTAGTTGCTAAATTAATAAAAAGTAGTACTTCTCAAAATGCCAAAGAATTGGTTTTATTATTGCCTTTTAATATTTCAAAAATAGAAAATGACAGTTTGAATTCGGTGGCTTCCAAATTGAAAAAAGACAAATTTCTGAATATGACTTTGGACTTTTATTCAGGTGTTTTGATGGCAATTGATTCTGCAAAAGTGATGGGTTTGAATGTCAATATTAGAATTTTAGATTCCGAAGAAACTAAGAATTCATCAGCAATTTCAGGATTGGTAGAACAGAATAATCTTCAAAATGCCGATGCTATTATCGGTCCTTTTTATCAAGCAAATGTTGAAAAATTAGCCGAATTAGTAAGCTCGAATAACGTTCCTGTGATTTCACCTTTATCAAAAGAAATGGGTAAATCGTTTCCTAATTTATACCAATCGATGCCTTCAAATGAAGATTCTAAGGCAGCAATGTTAGATTATATTTATAAAAAAAATGGAAATATAGTTGCCGTAATCGATGCCAAAAAAACTACTTTGAAAGATTTTTTTATCAAAAGTAAAAAAGGAATTAAAATAGTTAATTTCAATGAAAAAGGAAGCATTGCCAAAGACAGTTTGAAAAAATTGTTTGTGAAAAACAAGATGAATTATGTTATTTTAGATTCTCAAAAAACAAATGTAATTTTGGCTACAACCAATGCGATGTTGGCTTTAATGCCAGATTATCAAGTGCAATTGGTGATTTTAGAAGCCAATCCAACATTAGATTTTGATGAAATTGATATGACTCGCTTGACAAAATTGAAAATGTTATATCCTTCAATTGTTCGTGAAAACCTTTCGGTAGAAGCTGATGTTTTTAGAAATGATTTCAAAAAAATGAATAAAGTATTTCCAAATCAATTCGCAATTCGTGGGTTTGACTTGACATTTGACACATTATTGCGATTGTCTCAAGATAAAATTTACCAGGCAACTTCTGAAAATGTTGCTACAGAACAAATTGAAAACAAATTCAGTTACAGTAAAAATAGTTCTGAAAGTTATAGCAATAAAGGGATTTATATATTGTATTACGATACCGATTTAACCATAAAACAAGCGGAATAATGACTTCAAAAATCACTTATTTAGGAGAATTACGAACTTCTTCCATTCATATTCAATCGGGATCAGAAATTATTTCGGATGCACCAATTGACAACAAGGGAAAAGGAGCTGCTTTTTCACCCACAGATACCGTTGCCAATGGTTTAGGGAGTTGTATGTTTACCGTAATGGGAATTAAAGCAGCTGAAATGAATGTCGATCTTTCCAATGCTACTGCCGAAATCACAAAAATTATGGCGGCTGAACCAAGAAGAATTTCTGAAATTCATATTGTTTTTAACATCACAGCTGAACTCGATGATAAAACCAAAACTATTTTGGAGCGTACTGCAATGACGTGCCCAGTTTATTATAGTTTGCACCCAGATATCAAGAAAGTCATTACTTTTAATTGGAAATAATTTTGGACGAAAACCAACAAAAATTGATCACTTTAGCGCATACAAAAATGCCTTTCGGCAAATATGAAGGCTGGCATTTAATTGACTTGCCAGAATATTATGTGGTTTGGTACAGCAATAAAGGTTTCCCAAAAGGACAATTAGGCGAACAACTTCAGTTGGTCTATGAGTTGAAATTAAACGGTTTGGAAGAATTAATTCGGAATATAAGAAAGAAATATCCGAAGCCGTAAATCTGAAAGTTAGTTGATTATTGGGTTTATAAAAGCCTCTATTTTTTTATTTATCTAATGATTAATATTACCGCATTATCTAATTATTTTCGTACTTTTGCCAAGTTTTTTAAACAACAACAACACACTATACAATGGCTCAAACGAAATATATTTTTGTTACTGGCGGAGTTACTTCTTCTTTAGGAAAGGGTATTATCGCAGCTTCTTTAGCAAAATTATTGCAAGCAAGAGGATATCGCACTACAATTCAAAAATTTGATCCGTATATCAATGTGGATCCAGGAACCCTAAACCCTTATGAACACGGAGAATGTTACGTTACAGATGACGGAGCAGAAACCGATTTAGATTTAGGACATTACGAGCGTTTCTTGAATGTTCCCACTTCGCAAGCCAATAATGTTACCACAGGAAGAGTCTATCTTTCGGTAATTGAAAAGGAACGAAGAGGTGAATTTTTAGGAAAAACCGTACAAGTTGTCCCTCATATTACCAATGAAATCAAAGAAAGAATGCAATTGCTTGGTAATTCAGGTGATTTTGATATTGTAATCACTGAAATTGGTGGAACTGTTGGTGATATTGAATCCTTGCCATACATCGAATCGGTGCGGCAATTGGTTTGGGAATTAGGAGAAAATAACGGACTTGTTATTCATTTAACATTGGTTCCTTATTTGGCAGCAGCTGGAGAATTAAAAACAAAACCAACACAACATTCCGTTAAAACTTTGATGGAAAGTGGTATAAAAGCGGATATTTTAGTTTGTAGAACCGAGCACGAATTGTCAGAGGAATTAAGAAATAAATTGGCTTTGTTTTGCAATGTAAAACGCGAAGCAGTGATACAATCTATTGATGCTTCAACTATTTATGAAGTGCCCATTTTGATGCTTGAAGAAGGTCTTGATGTCGTGGCTTTGAAGAAATTAGATTTACCTATAAAATCAGCCCCAGATTTAAAAAATTGGAATACTTTTTTAAGTAGATTAAAAAATCCAAAACATTCTGTAAATATCGGTTTGGTTGGTAAATATGTAGAATTACAAGATTCTTACAAGTCCATTTTAGAAGCATTTATTCACGCAGGAGCTGCAAATGAAACGAAAGTTAATGTGGTTTCAATTCATTCGGAATATTTGGATGCTTCCAATGCAAATGAAAAACTTAAAGATTTAGATGGAATTCTCGTAGCACCTGGTTTTGGAGGTCGAGGAATTGAAGGGAAAATTGAAACTGTTCGCTATGCAAGAGAAAATAATATTCCTTTTTTAGGGATTTGTTTGGGAATGCAAATGGCAGTTATAGAATATTCAAGAACTATTTTAGGATTGAAAGATGCCAATTCTACGGAGATGGATGAAGGTACTTCAAACCCAGTTATCGATTTGATGGAAGAGCAAAAAACCATTACCGATAAAGGAGGAACAATGCGTCTTGGAGCTTGGAAATGTGATATTAAAGAAAATACTTTGGCACACAAAATATACGGCAAAACCAGTATTTTAGAGCGTCATCGTCATCGTTATGAATTCAATGGCGACTATCTTGAAGCTTTGGAAAAAGCAGGATTAAAAGCTTCGGGAGTCAATCCAGATACAGGATTGGTTGAAATTGTAGAGATAGAAAACCATCCGTTTTTTATTGGCGTTCAATACCATCCGGAATACAAAAGTACGGTTGACAATCCGCACCCACTTTTTGTGAGTTTTGTGGAAGCAACCGTTAAAGCGAAAAAAAAATAGTATTTTCGCTGAATTATAAAATTAAATAATAGTAATACTATATAATGGAAGATAAGAAATTAGACCTCAATTCAATCATTGGCTTCGTTTTAATTTTTGGAATTTTGATTTGGATGATGTACCAAAATCAGCCTACTGAAAAAGAAATTGCGGCTGAAAAAGCAAAAAAAGAACAAGTTGTTGCTGCTGAGAAATCAAAGCAAGTTGTTGCGAAAGAAGCTGTAATTGCTGCTGATGCTGTAACTGTTGGCGATACATTGCAAATGGCAAAACTTAAAAAATCTTTAGGGAATTTTGCTTATTCTGCAACATTACCATCTGCTAAAGATACGGTTACAACAATTGAAAATGAATTTGTTCGCATTAAAATCGCGAATAAAGGAGGTTATATTGTTGAGGCAATTTTGAAAAATTTTGAAAAATTCAAGAAAGGTTCAGGTGAATTAGTTGAGTTGATTAAAGACAATAATTCAAATTTAAACATTCAATTAGTTACCAATGACAATCATACTTTAAACACAAAAGAGTTGTTTTTTGAACCAACATTAACTAAAGTTGGAGACAATCAAATTCTAACGATGCGTTTGAAAGCTGGTGCAAATGAATTTTTGGAATACCAATATACTTTGAAGCCAAATGATTATATGATTGGTTTTAATCTTCGTTCGCAAGGTTTAAATAAAGTATTGAATACGTCTAAACCATTGGATTTAGAATGGGATTTGAAAACTTTCAGAACAGAGAAAAGTATTTCTTATGAAAACAGATATACCTTACTTAATTATGAATATGGCGATGAAAAATTCAATAATGTTGGGGAAGGAACTAACAAAGAAGAAACGCTTGATAATGTTAAATTTATCGCTTTCAAACAACATTTCTTTTCTACAATTTTATTAACCGACACGCCATTTGCGAAAGCGGTTTTAAAATCTAATAAATTAGTTGTTGACGAAAATAAAGATACGATTTTCATCAAACAATTCAATGCTAACGTGCCTTTGGCGTTTGCAAACGGAGAAGTAAACTATAAAATGAGTTGGTATTTTGGACCTTCAGATTATAAAACTTTAAAGGCTTACAATAAAAACATTGAAAAAATAATTCCATTAGGTTGGGGAATTTTCGGATGGATTAATAAATTTATTTTCATTCCTTTATTTGGATTTTTAAGCTCTTATATTTCTTATGGAATTGCAATTATATTATTTACAATTCTGATAAAAATTGCGATGTCGCCAATTACGTATAAGTCGTTTTTGTCTCAAGCGAAAATGAAAGTATTGCGACCAGAAATTACAGAATTGGGTGAAAAATTTAAAAAAGAGCCTGCGAAAAAGCAACAAGAAACAATGAAATTATACAATAAAGCGGGTGTAAACCCAATGGCTGGTTGTATTCCTGCATTAATTCAGTTGCCGTTTATGTACGCCTCATTTCAGTTTTTCCCGTCAGCATTTGAATTAAGACAAAAAGGATTCCTTTGGGCAGACGATTTATCTTCTTTTGATGAAGTTGTAAAATTGCCGTTCCACATTCCTTTATATGGAAGTCACATCAGTTTGTTTCCAATATTGGCTGCAATTGCAATTTTCTTTTATATGAAAATGACTTCTGGCGATCAACAAATGGCGGCACCATCTCAAGAAGGGATGCCAGATATGGCTAAAATGATGAAAATAATGATTTATGTTTCACCGTTAATGATGTTGTTTTTCTTCAATAGTTATGGAGCTGGATTGAGTTTGTATAACTTTATATCCAATTTAATAACGATTGGAATTATGTTAGTCATCAAAAACTATATTGTTGATAATGACAAAATTCACGCTCAAATTCAAGAAAATAAACTGAAAGAGCCAAAGAAACAAGGAAAGTTCCAACGAAAAATGCAAGAAATAATGGAACAGGCTGAAGCTCAAAAGGTACAGCAAAAGAAAAAATAATTTTAAAAGCACTCTTAACGGGTGCTTTTTTAATAAACGGCTTATTTTTTGATAAAATAAAAAGTATATTTTTGAGTTTATAAGTTTATAATTTACCACTTA
>CANFVB010000095.1 GCA_947450355.1 Bacteroidota bacterium | reverse complement strand
TCTCAGCAATATCATTAAATGTATCTAGCCCGACTACGATTATGCAACTTTGTTTTGTTATCAATTATTACTATTTCAAAGATAAGTATTTCTTATAATTGTAATCAATACAAAGATATGAGCCCGGAATGAAAAAAGGTAGTTTTTCTTGCCGAAAAAGAGCGACCGCAGGAAGCTCCTTTTTTGGCTTAGAAAAACACCTTTTTGAATGAGGACTTGAAATGGAATGCTGGAAATAGCTTCAAAAAAAAGTTGCCCTGAAAAAAGTGTATTTCATCGATAATAATTTTATAACTATCTATAAATCAATACTTTTATAATTGTATAGGTTTAACTATTTAATTCAATTATTATGTATTACGATTTATTTAAAGATAGGGAAGAGGCGGGTGTGTTGCTTGCGGAAAAGTTGTTGGAATATGAAAATACAAATTCAATAATCCTTGCAATTCCAAGGGGTGGCGTTCCTGTTGGTTATGTAATTTCTCAAAAATTGAACCTTCCGATGGACATTATTTTGTCTAAAAAAATACCGCATCCTTACAATAAGGAATTGGCAATTGGGGCGGTTACAATGGACGCTGAAATTGTGGATTATTACCCAAATATTTCCAAAAATTATATCAATTCTGAGATTTCAAGGATTCGTGAAGTGCTGAAAAAGAAGCAACAATTGTTTGTTGGAAATGACAAACCGCTTGATGTGAAAGGGAAAAACGTAATTCTTGTGGACGATGGAATTGCTACTGGTAACACGGTTTTGGTGTCGATTAAGTCGTTGAGAAAATTGAATCCTGCCAAAATAATTGTTGCAGTTCCAGTTTTGCCTTATGAAGATTTGAAAACTTTTCAGCAAGAGGCGGACGAATTTGTATATATAGAATCGTCGAATTATTTCAGGGGCGTAGGGGCTTTTTATGAGCATTTTGAACAAGTTGACGATGATGTTGTGGTTGAAATGCTGAGCGCAACAACTTCAATTTCGGATTAAATGCTAACTATTTTGAATTAATAATTTGTGGATAACCAACTTTAATACTTTCAATTATGAAAACTAAAAGCATAGAAATTCCTTTGAAATCAGTGACTTTAAAAGGGGAATTAGCGATTCCGAAGAATGCTGACGGGATTGTAATTTTTTCTCACGGCAGCGGAAGCAGTAGGTTTAGTCCACGAAATAAGTTTGTTGCAGAAATGCTTCATCAGCAAAATTATGGTACGTTACTTTTCGATTTGCTGACGGAAGAGGAAGACACGATTTATGAAAATACGTTCAATATTGATTTGTTAACAGCCAGATTAATTGAAGTTACGGATTGGTTGTTGCATCATAAAAATGTTAAGGGAATTCCAATTGGGTATTTCGGGGCGAGCACCGGGGCGGCTTCGGCACTTGGAGCAGCAGCACATTTCAAAAACAAAATTAAAGCGGTTGTGTGTCGTGGTGGTCGTCCAGATTTGGCTTTGAATCATTTGCATGCGGTAAGTGCGCCTACATTATTGCTTGTTGGCGAGTTGGATTATCCTGTAATTGAAATGAATAAATTGGCAGTCAGCCGCTTGCATTGCGAAAAAGATATGCAGGTAATTTCGGGTGCGACCCATTTATTTAAAGAACCTGGGAAATTGGTTGAGGTGGTAGAACTTTCAATTTCATGGTACAAAGAGCATTTGGCAAAAGAGGAACATATTGAAAAACATACAAGTGCCAAAGCTTAATTTTTAATTCATGATAGTGTTCGTAAATTTATTTTGATATAACTGATAAGTGAGAATAGTCAAATGATTTAATTTTTGCTGAAGAATAGTAATCAATATGGTTGCTTTTAATCACTTTTAGAATTACTAATACTTCCATGAAACTATTTATAGACATTAAACCAACCCCTCTATATCCTCCTAGTCTTTTAAAATTAATTTTTTTTAGTAAATCTGCATCCATTTCAATTAAATCATTCCAATTTAAATCCAAATTATAGTAATCTTTATAATATAGCTGGAGCACAAAAAACATTTGTTTTTTTATATTTTTTTGTATGTTGACAGTTCGTTTGTTTATTAATTCTGATTCTAATAATTGCTCGTCTATTTGCAATTTATAATCTGAAATTACTTTTAATGCAGCGTGAAATTCTAAGGATGTAATCATTTTTTAAGGCTTTTTAAATTTTTTGAATGTAGAACTATTTTAAAATCTATTTCTATTTTAATTAAAACATATAGTTATTAAATCTGCTACATCCAAATATACATTTTATATCAATATCTAATACAAAATTCAAAAATTCGCATTTTAAGGAATAAGTGGTCATATAGAAGTATAAGTGGTAAAAAAGTTGTGTTTTTTGTTTTTCGGTTTTATGTGATAATTTTAAAAAACATTAAAAAACGTCGTTAAAATTTAATTTGAAGATTAAATATTATCTTTTTTAGAAAGTTTAATGTAGTTTTTAAGTTAAAAATTAAACTATAATTTAGCTTTTAGGAATCGATATTTCTTAAAATATATCTAAACTAAAATAAGAATAATTATTTTTTATAAACAGCCAAAAATAAAAAACCACCACTCGAAAGTAATGGCTTATTTACCCAAACTAAACTAACTTTAAACTCATTGCAAAGAACTACAAGAATTTTCAGTTTGATGTTAAGTTGATGTTATGTCTATGTTATTGATTATTAACCGATAAAACTTATTTTTTATCCTGCATCGCAAAAATACTCTGCAATAAAGACGAAGTTCTCGCTTTTAAATTCACCCTAATTTCTTTTTCCTCAACAGCAACCATTTTAAAAACGCCTTTCATCGTTTCCTTGGTCACATAATCCTTTAAATCCGGTGAAACTTTCTTCACTAACGGAATCGAATTGTATTTATTTATCATCTGTTCCCAAATTTTATCTGCGTTCACTTTATCCAATGAAGTCGCAATTACAGGGCTAAATTTGTCATATAATGCAGTTGAAGTTGCCGCTTCCAAATAGGTTGTCGCTGAATTTTCATTCCCCATTAATATCGTTTTGGCATCCGTAAAAGTCATATTTTTTACCGCATCCACAAATATTGGAGTGGCTTCTTTTACCGCATCTTCGGCCGCTCTGTTCAGTACTTTTAAGCCTTCATCTGCCAAATTTGACATTCCTAAACTTCGCAAAGTCCGATCCACTTTTTGTAATTCTGCAGGTAGTAAAATTTTTACAAAGTCATTTTTATAAAAACCATCTTCGGCAGTTAATTTTGTAACTTGTTTAGTAATTCCATTGTTCAAAGCCTCTTTTAAACCTGCGCTAATATCAGGAACTGTTGTCAATTTCGGTATTTTAGGAACTTTAATCTTTGAAATGTTTTTCAATTGACCAAGTTGTGCAGTAGCAATTAACGGCACAAATAAAAGGAGCATAATAATTCTTTTCATAACTTTTAATTTCTACAAAGTTACACAAAATCTATTCCATTTTTTTTTGGAGCTATTTCCTGCTATCCGCTATATCCACGCAAAAAAGCGTGGGATACCGCTGCTATCAGGGCTATGACCTCAGTTTTAATTTTGATATTTTTGCAGAAAGTAATTTTTATGTGCCAAAATTCACATTATCATAAAGTATGTTTTTTACTATTTTTGATAAATTATTTTTAAAAAACTCGTAAATTGCACCTTTAAAATTATCACATTCATAAATGGAAGTTCAAAAACCCTACATACCCGTTCATAAAGTCCGAATTGTAACCGCTGCCGCCCTTTTTGACGGACACGATGCGGCTATCAACATAATGCGAAGAATTATCCAATCTACAGGAGTTGAAGTAATTCATCTTGGACACGACAGAAGCGTGGAAGAGGTTGTAAACACTGCCATTCAAGAAGATGCCAATGCAATTGCGCTAACATCCTATCAAGGCGGACACAATGAATATTTTAAATATATGTATGATTTGCTCAAGCAAAAAGGGGCAGAACACATTAAAATTTTTGGTGGTGGCGGAGGTGTAATTTTGCCTTCTGAAATTGCTGAATTACAAGCTTACGGAATCACACGTATTTATGCACCAGACGACGGTCGCGCTATGGGATTACAAGGAATGATTAATGATTTAGTTCAAAAATCGGATTATGCAAATCCCCCTTTGAACCTTCCAAAAGGCAAAACTATCGAGAAATCGATTGCCGATAAAGACGTAACAACTCTTGCAAGATTAATTTCGTTTGCAGAAAATACTCCAGATGAATTTCATAAAGTATTTCCGAAATCTTCTCAAGCTCACCCTTCGGGGGCGGGGGTGGCTCCAGTCCTTGGAATTACAGGAACTGGCGGTTCTGGAAAATCATCTTTAGTTGACGAATTGGTTCGCCGTTTCTTAATCGATTTCCCTGAAAAAACAATCGGATTAATATCTGTAGATCCATCAAAAAGAAAAACAGGCGGTGCATTATTAGGCGATAGAATCCGTATGAATGCTATAAATAATCCTCGAGTTTATATGCGTTCATTGGCAACACGCCAATCCAATTTAGCACTTTCAAAATATGTTGCTGATGCCATTCAAGTATTAAAAGCTGCAAATTACGACATCATTATCTTGGAAACTTCTGGTATTGGGCAATCGGACACTGAAATTATGGATCATTCCGATGTTTCTTTATATGTAATGACACCAGAATTTGGAGCAGCCACTCAATTGGAAAAAATCGATATGCTTGATTTTGCCGATTTAGTAGCCTTAAATAAATTTGATAAACGTGGCGCTCTTGATGCCGTTCGCGATGTGAAAAAACAGTACCAACGCAATCATAATCTTTGGGATGTAAATCCTGACGAAATGCCTGTATTTGGAACCATTGCTTCTCAATTCAACGATCCAGGAATGAACACGCTTTACAAAGCGATAATGGACAAAATCGTTGAAAAAACAGAAAGTGATTTGAAATCAACGTTTAAAATCACTCGTGAAATGAGCGAGAAAATATTCGTAATTCCACCTCATAGAACCCGTTATTTGTCTGAAATTGCAGAGAACAATCGTAAGTATGATGCCACTTCATTGACACAGCAAAAAGTAGCACAAAAATTATATGGTATTTTCAAAACTGTTGAAAGTGTTTCTGGAAATGAACCAATCCTGAATAAATCAGGCATTGAAATTTTAAATGCTGCCAATGAAAAATCAGAAGATAAGGTTTTTATTTCTCTTCTATTAAACCAATTTGAGAAAATAAAAATGGATTTAGATCCCTATAATTGGGAAGTGATTTTAACTTGGAATGAAAAAGCGGCTAAATATAAAAATCCATTTTACACGTTTAAAGTAAGAGATAAGGAAATCAAAATTGCCACACATTCCGAAAGTTTGTCGCACACACAAATTCCCAAAATTGCTTTACCAAAGTACGAAGCTTGGGGCGATATTTTGCGTTGGAACTTACAAGAAAATGTACCTGGAGAATTTCCATTTACCGCTGGTTTGTATCCTTTTAAAAGAGAAGGCGAAGATCCATCTAGAATGTTTGCAGGCGAAGGCGGACCAGAACGAACCAACAAAAGGTTTCATTATGTGAGTGCAGGATTACCAGCAAAAAGACTTTCTACGGCTTTTGACAGCGTAACTTTATATGGAAATGACCCACACATCCGACCTGATATTTACGGAAAAATCGGAAATGCTGGAGTTTCAATTTGCTGTTTGGACGACGCTAAAAAATTATATTCTGGTTTTGATTTAGTACACGCGTTAACATCGGTGAGTATGACCATAAACGGGCCTGCGCCAATGTTGCTTGGCTTTTTTATGAATGCTGCCATCGACCAACAATGCGAATATTACATCAAAGAAAACGGATTAGAAAAAGAAGTTGAAGCTAAAATTGCTGCAATTTACAAACAAAAAGGAACTGCCAGACCAAAGTACCAAGGCGATTTACCTGAAGGAAATAATGGTTTGGGTTTGCTACTTTTGGGAGTAACAGGCGATTTAGTTTTGCCTTTATCAGTTTATAATGAAATAAAAATTAGAACCCTTTCGCAAGTTCGTGGAACCGTTCAAGCTGATATTTTAAAAGAAGATCAAGCACAAAATACCTGTATTTTTTCTACAGAATTTGCCCTTCGTTTGATGGGCGATGTGCAGGAATATTTTATAAAAAATAATGTAAGAAACTTTTATTCGGTTTCCATTTCGGGTTATCACATTGCAGAAGCAGGGGCAAACCCAATTTCTCAATTGGCATTTACACTTTCTAATGGTTTCACTTACGTGGAATATTATCTAAGTCGTGGAATGGATATTAACGATTTTGGACCAAATTTATCTTTCTTTTTCTCGAATGGAATTGACCCTGAATATGCAGTTATTGGTCGTGTGGCTCGTAAAATTTGGGCGAAAGCGATGAAAAATAAATACGGCGCGAATGAAAGAGCGCAAATGTTGAAATACCACATTCAAACATCTGGACGATCTTTGCACGCTCAAGAAATAGATTTCAATGATATTCGCACTACGTTACAAGCTTTGTATGCAATTTACGATAACTGTAACTCGTTGCATACCAATGCTTATGATGAAGCAATTACAACGCCAACGGAAGAATCGGTGCGTCGTGCAATGGCTATTCAATTGATTATAAATAAAGAATTGGGGTTGACCAAAAACGAAAATCCTATTCAAGGTGCTTTCATAATTGAAGAACTAACCGATTTAGTGGAAGCTGCAGTTTTAGAAGAATTTGATAGAATTACGGAACGTGGTGGCGTACTTGGCGCAATGGAAACGATGTACCAACGCTCAAAAATTCAAGAGGAAAGTTTGTATTACGAAACGTTGAAACACACAGGTGAATTTCCAATTATTGGGGTAAATACGTTCTTAAGTTCTAAGGGTTCACCAACAGTTATTCCAGCAGAAGTTATCCGTGCAACTGAAGAAGAAAAGCAATATCAGATTGATATGTTGACCAATTTACACCAATCAAATCAGGATAAAGTAAACCAACATTTGAATAATTTACAAGAAGCAGCCATCAAAAACGAAAACTTGTTTGAACATTTAATGGAAGCTACAAAAGTATGTTCTTTGGGGCAAATCACGAGTGCATTATTTGAAGTTGGCGGTCAGTATAGGAGGAATATGTAAGCAGAGAACCGCTTTTTGCAACGCAAAAAGTGTGTGAATCGCTTATCCCGCTTTTTAGCGGGATTGCTTTCTAAAATTTATTATCTTTATTTCAATCAAAATTCAATTTAAAATATGAGATTAAAATTTTTACTAATTATAGTTCTGTTTTCAATGACCACTTTTGGACAACTTACAGGCAAAGTTAAAGGTTTGAATATTAATCAGCCAACAACTATTAACGACACAGTTATAAAAGTAATTTATAAGAATAATATAATTTCAAGGAATTCTCAGCCTCCAGCTATTTTTTTTAATGGAAAACTAATAGATTACTCCTTAATGTCAACTATAAATCCAGAAAGTATTGCAACTATGAATGTTATTAAAAAAGACACCATTATTGATTCTGTAAAATATAATGGACGTATTATAATTGAGGGTAAAATATCTTATAATCATAATTTTATGCCTCTAAATAAATTTAAGTTAAAATATATAAACCCAAGTGAAAATGCAACAGTTTTTCAAATTGATGGAAATGTAATTTACGAAGACTATGACAGTTATTTAATTGATGAAAAGTATATCCTGAAAGCGATAGTTTCTACGATTGATAATCCAAAAGAAAAAATTAAGCTTAATATTATCAATTTATTGACTAAATCAGCAAAGAATATTGAAGATAGTAACAATATAATATTAAGGTAAATATTATACTATTTTCTCCAATTTCAAATACCCAATATGCAATTCATCTTCAAAATTCAAATTATTTTCAGAAATTTTCAAAGCAAATTTTTCTTTTAATTCGGGTGCAAGAATATCTGATACATTAAAAACATCATCAACATCAATTCCAAATTTATCGTCAATGTGCGAAGTCGCCCCTTTAAATCCATAATGTTTATAGAAACTTGTAGCTTTTGCTTTTTTTGTGGCTTCCGCCAATGAAGTTCCAGTTGCTAAAATTTTGTAATGATATTCTTCAAATTCATTTTCCTTATAACCACCAAGATT
>CANFVB010000094.1 GCA_947450355.1 Bacteroidota bacterium | reverse complement strand
TGAGGGTCATCCGACCAGAAATCAATCGTCGGCAGCTCGGATGAGGGTCATCCGACCAGAAAACGATCGTCGGCAGGTCGGATGACCCTTTTCTGAACTCAAACAAATAAATTTGGAAAAGGCTTTTTCAATTTCAAAGAAATAAATTTGGAAAAGGCTTTTTCGATTTCAAAGAAAACTAAAATTGTAAAAACCGGAATAAAATATAATTCTGATATGAATTTTTTATTTGAAACCCAAAAACAACTAACAATGCTTCAATTTTCCTAAAAGCACTTCCAAAACCTACTTTCCCGTAGCCCAGATGGAAGGGAAAATCCCGAGCTTTTTTGGGAGGATTTGGAATGACAGCTGGAAATAGCTCCAAAAAAAAGAATGCAAAATGCGTGAAATTGTAAAAGATTAACAAATGTTAACAAAATGGATTTTTGCGAACGATAATTAATTGTATTTTTATTTTATTTGGAGTTCAGTGAATTTCATTTAAGGCGGTATCCTCGAAGCAAAGCGAAGAGATATAGCCTAAAGCGGGAATTGCAATTCCAAATACAAGAGGACAATTCGCTCCAAATGAAAAGAATTTTTTATTTATATATCTTCCGATTTTGGTTTCTACTTTAAACACGCTACTTTTGCAAGACAACAACAAACAACGCTACTAAATGAATACAATAACTACTACTGATTTTAATTTTCCGAATCAAAAATCGGTTTATCACGGGAAAGTTCGTGAGGTTTACAACATTAATGACGATCTTTTAGTGATGGTTGCCACTGATAGATTATCGGCTTTTGATGTCGTGATGCCAAAAGGAATTCCATATAAAGGTCAAATTCTGAATCAGATTGCAACTAAATTTATGGAATTGACACAAGATATTGTTCCGAATTGGTTGGTTGCTACGCCTGATCCAAATGTTGCCGTTGGTCATTTATGCTCGCCTTTTAAGGTGGAAATGGTGATTCGTGGGTATGTTTCAGGACACGCTGCCAGAGAATATGCTTTGGGAAAACGAATTTTGTGTGGCGTTACGTTGCCAGAAGGATTGAAAGAAAATGATAAATTTCCAACACCTATTATTACGCCTTCTACAAAAGCGGATAATGGCGAACACGACGAGGATATTTCTCGGGAAGACATTCTTGCCAAAGGAATTGTTGCGGAAGAAGATTATGTAGTTTTAGAAAAATATACGAGAGCTTTGTTTCAACGAGGAACTGAAATTGCTGCGAGTCGTGGATTGATTTTGGTGGATACTAAATATGAATTTGGAAAAACTAAAGACGGAATAATCGTTTTGATTGACGAAATTCATACGCCAGATTCTTCGCGTTATTTCTATGCTGATGGTTATCAAGAACGACAAAACAATGACGAAGAGCAAAAACAACTTTCTAAAGAGTTTGTGCGTCGTTGGTTAATTGAAAATGGCTTTCAAGGTAAAGAAGGGCAACAAATTCCAGAAATGACGGACGAATATATTGCCACAGTTTCAGAACGTTATATTGAATTGTATGAAAATATTATGGGCGAAAAATTTGTAAAAGCAGATATTTCGGACATCAATAATAGAATTGAAAAAAATGTTTTGGGGTATTTGAACAAAAGGTAACAAACCCTTTATTTTATTGGCGTATTAAATACGAAATCATCAAAAACGAGCTTAAAAAAGTTCGTTTTTTTTTGTTTAAATCCCAAGTTATTAACAATTTGATAAATATATATTTGATAACTTTTTAAGTACTCAATTATTAATTTGCTTTTTATTAATTAAGTTTGATGTGAATTTAACAATAATTTAAGTGTTGTTTTATGGAAGTGGAGTCCAGAAACCACTTAAATAAACGGGGCGGTACCGAAAAGCCATATGAGTAAGAAAACCTAAATTTAATTATAATGAAACAAATTTTTCATCAAATTCTTGATTTTCCACAAATGGTAAATCAAAAAGTATTAAATGCGAAACTGAATGCTGCAGTAGATGGCTTTGATTCTCAAGACGGAATCCGTTGCTATGTTAAAACCATTTATCAAATTGCCGCTTTAGTTTTTCTTCTTGGAATGGAGTATGGAATTGTAAATGCTGCAATGACCTATTTTCAAAGTCCTACCGCAGGTGGAATTGGAATGGTTGGAAGTATTCTAACATTTGCATTATTGGCGTATTCTGCGTTTCCTATTTCTCAAGTAATTAGATCAAGAGGCGAAAGTCTTGGAGGTTCTCATAACGGAATGGTTGAGTTTATTTTTAAAGATTTTGTTACTACGAATATCAGAATTTTAGGAGAAGTTATGGCAATTGCTGGTTTAATCTATGCTTTTAATTTAACTTTATCTTTTGTATTTGATGCTGATTTGTTTTCATCTTATACAAGTGACTCAATTTTAAGTAATATTAGTGGCTTATATGCATTGCCTATGAATGCAATTTCTTCATTGTTATCAGTTGTTCAAATGGATGCTTTGGCTTCTATTCTTCACTCTTTTGCTGATTTCAAAATGAATTCAACTCAAACTTTTGGTGGTGATTTCCTTTGGGATGCCAATGATTTAATTATTGTTGCTGGCGCATACATCAATGTAATTGCTGGACTTGCAGTTTTATATGTGAACCTTGCAATCTATAATTTCTTATATTCTATTATTGCTGCGTTAGTTAATTTTATTCCAAGATTAGCAATTCCATTAGCAATCAGAACAAAAAGTGAATAATAATTAGTCACTTTATTTATATTGAAAACCGAGTTAGAAATAGCTCGGTTTTTTTTATTTCTTTTTGAATAATATATAAATCACCAAAACATGAGGAAAGGTTATAGCTGCCAAGAAAGAGAAAAATAGAGCGTTGAATATTTGAATATCTTTAAACAATAAATACAATACTGCAATTCCTATTAAGGAAACCAACCAATACGCAAAAGCAGTTTTGACGTAGCTGCCAAAATTCTTCCAATTAAATTCCCCTTTCAAATAAACTACTTGATTTATTATTGAAGGAATACTGTGCCATAAGATAAAATAAATGGCAAATCCCCAAATCAAGCTTGAAACTTTAAATATTATTGTAAACACCATTAAATAAAAAGTTTCCAAGATCCATTTACTTCTAAATTCAATTGATTTTTGAGAAAAGTAAAATCCTAAGATTATTAATATTAAGGTTGTAATTGCTAACCCTAATGAAAAATAACTTTCTGAAATTGATACAGATGTAATATTTGTAATTACTTCTTGAACTTCTTGAACATGAAATATAAAAAGTAACATTAAAATGAATAGCCCATAAATAAATTCAAAAAACTTGAATAAATTACTTTTTTCTATGTTTTGAAATTGTTGTTCCCCAAAATGATAGCCACTAACTAAGATAAAAAGTAATAATGCAAACCATGGAATAATCCAAAACAGAAGTGCTCCCAACCCGACTACAATTAAATAATAGAGAAGTAATTTTAATAAAGAAAATGGTTTTTTATTTAAATTTATTCTTTCAATTAATAGTAGATCATTCGCTCCGTGAAGTATTCCGAATGTCAATATTAAAATAAAACCAAAAATTAGTTGACTTTTATTTGAAATGTAAGAATCAAGCCACAGTCCGAAAAAGCTAGCTATAATTGCGAAATTTGAATATTTCATAAGGGATTATTAAATTTTTTTTAAAAATAGTTAAAAAAAATCAACAAAACGGCTTTTTATTTGTTTAACTTTTCTTACATTTGTTTCAACAAAATATTTTTGTGACCAATTTAACCAATTTAATTATGACAAATTTTATGTTTATCCCAAGTTTGATTGGAAAGTTAGCACCTACAGATTATGTAGGATTCACTTTCTTCGTTGGATGCATGGCTATGATGGCGGCATCTGCATTTTTCTTTTTATCATTGAATCAATTTGATAAAAAGTGGCGCACTTCTGTATTGGTATCAGGTTTAATTACTTTTATCGCTGCAGTACATTATTTCTACATGAAAGAATATTGGGCAGAATTCCAAGAATCGCCTACATTCTTCAGATATGTAGATTGGATTTTAACCGTGCCTTTAATGTGTGTTGAGTTTTTCTTGATTCTTAAAGTAGCTGGTGCTAAAACTAATTTACTATGGAAAATGATATTTTTATCAGTAGTAATGCTAGTTACAGGTTATTTAGGAGAAACAGTTTTCTCTGACCAAGCTGCATTTTGGGGATTAATCTCTGGAGTAGCTTATTTCATAATTGTTTATGAAATTTGGTTAGGAAGTGCTTCAAAATTAGCTGCTTCTGCAGGTGGAAACGTTTTAGCTGCACACAAAATCTTGTGTTGGTTCGTATTAGTTGGTTGGGCAATTTATCCTTTAGGATATATGTTAGGAACTGACGGATGGTACACAGGAATCATCGGAAAAGGTAGTGTAGACGTAGTTTACAACATTGCAGATGCTATCAACAAAATTGGATTTGGACTTGTAATTTACACTCTTGCTTTGAAATCTCAAAAAGATTAATTAGTATTCCAAAAATAATAAAACCGTCTTGCTTCAAAACAAGACGGTTTTTTTTATGTCTAATATTGAGATAACGAATTTTATTTCAAATGATCCTTCCATCTTCCATTACAATTGTTCGGTGCGTTTTTTTAGCAAAGTCATTATCATGAGTAACAACTAACAATGTCTGATTGTTTTCTTGAGTTAGTTTGCTAAATATATCAAAAACGAGGTCGCTATTTTTCTTATCTAAATTTCCCGTAGGTTCATCTCCCATAATAATTAAAGGATCATTGATTAAGGCACGCGCAATTGCTACTCTTTGCTTTTGACCACCACTGAGTTGGTTTGGCATTTTCATAGCTTGATCTTCCATATCCAAGGTTTTTAGATGTTCCATGGCGCGATGTTCTAACTCTTTATTGGAATATTTTCCTAACTTCATACCAGGAAGCATCACGTTTTTCAAAACATTATATTCAGAAAGCAAATAGTGAAACTGAAATACAAAACCTATATTTTCGCTTCTAATTTGTGCCAACTCCTTATCTTTTTTACCAGTAATTAATTTTTCATGAATAAATAATTGACCTTCATAATCGGTATCCATCGTAGAAAGCAGGTACAATAAAGTTGATTTTCCGCACCCTGATTTCCCCATAATAGATACAAATTCTCCATGGTTGATACTCATGTTTATCTCTTTGAGTACCTGAAATTTTACAGGATCAAAAAAATATTTAGTCAAACCAATGGTTTCAATTACTTTATTTTCCATGTTATTTTCCTCTAATGATTTCTACCGGATCTACTTTGCTGGCTTTCAATGCGGGAAATAAGCCTGCGATGGCGGTTGTGAATAAAGCAAACGTGATTCCTATTAAATAAAACATTGGATCATAATTTATAGGATAGGTTTTTACGGTGGGCAAAGCAGCTGTACTAAAAGGAATAATGTCAATTATCGAGGAGAAAATATAACCAAATAGCAGACCGAATAATCCACCTACTAAGCCAATAATGAGAGAAAGCGAAACAAATATCCATTTCACATCATTGCCTGAAAAACCAGTGGCTTTCAAGATGGCAATGCTGTCCATTTTTTCATAAATCATCATATTCATAATATTATAAATCCCGAAACCCGCCACAATTAACAAAACTATTCCTACCGAATACGAAATGATACTTCGCACTGCACTTCCTGTTTCAAACTGGGAATTAGCCGTTTGATAATCTATTGTGTCCAAATTAAATTTACTTTGAAACTCTTTAGCAACCGTTGGTGCCGAAGTCATGTCGAACAATTTAACCTGAATATCGGTAATATAATTTGTGGGTTCTTCTAATATTTTTTGAGCTGTAGCCAATGAAGTATAGCTGGCAACATCATCGATTTCTGAAATACCGATTTGCGATATTCCAACTATTTTAAGCGATTCTAAACTGCCTTTTGAAGAAGTAATTTTTATAATATCGCCCGTAGTCAGTAACATTTTATCAGCCAATCCTTTTCCGATGATGATACTATTATTTTGGAGCAAATCGGATACTTTTCCTTCAATAATATAATCACTTATTTTGAATAATTTTTCTTCAGACAAAACATCGATTCCATTAATCACACCCGAAATAGCAATTGTTCCTGAATTGAAAAATACAGGAGTGGTTATTTTTGGCGCTACATCAATTATTCTCGGATCGTGTTTTAATATATTGATAATGTTTTTGCAATTATAGATAGATTTCCCTCTGTCTTTTGGCTTGATAGAATTGATAAAATTAATATTGTCTTTGTATTGAGCTGACAAAGAAATAGGTTGATCTTCAATAGGTTTAATTTTGTTATACAAAAGAATGTGAGGGGTTCTATTAAGCATTAATCCATCTAATAGATCATTTAATCCGTGCATAAAACTTACCAAGGCGATAAACATTGCAATACCAAAAGTCACTCCAATAGCAGCCACAACTGTTTGTTTTAGTCGAGCTTGAAGTAAATGTAGCGCTATATTTAGGATGAGTCTAAAATTCATTATTGGGGTTTGTAAATAGTTTCTTCCGCTTTTAAACCTTCAAGAATTTCGACTTTTTGATAATCACTCAATCCAATTTTAACTTTTCGCTTTTCATCTTTATTCACCAAAACAAATTGCCCTTGAATTAAGTAACTTTTTGGAATTGTAATGACATTTTTTTTTGTTTTTAATACAATATTAGCCTCGGCAGTTAAATTTGGATATAGTTTTTGTGGAGGTTTTACAAAATGGGCTTCAATTTTAAAAGTACGAGAACGTTCCTGCATTATAGGATAAATTTTATCTACAATAGCTTCAAAAACCTGACCTTTATAACTGTCCATAGTTACTAAAACCTTTTGTCCTAAATTCACAAGAACCATATCGTTTTCATCGACTTCTAATTCTAATAAAAATGAATTTGATTCGCCAATAATAGCCATTGGGGTTTGCGTTGTAATTAAAGTACCTTCTTTTATAAGAATATCAAATAATTGACCTGAAAAAGCACTTTTAACACTGTAATCACTTTGCGATTTTTGACTAATTTTTAGGTTGATAGTACTTCGACTTTGATCGTTTTGCAACTGGGCTTTGAGTTGTTCCAATTGCTTTTTTGTAGCTTCATAATTGATTTTGGAACTCTTATATGCTAATTCAACTCTTTCAAAATCAATTTCAGAAATAATTTGGTATTGCTTTATCCTTGTATTTCTGTTGTATATGGATTCGTCCAATGCCAATTTATCTTTGGCAGCTTGCACTTTCATTTCCATTTCAGCAATTTTATCTTGAATATAATGATTGCTTTCCTGACTCAATTGATAAACTAAACGGGCATTTTCTGTATTTAAATTAGCTTTCTCTTTTTCAAGCTCAAATAACACTTGACCTTCATTAACATGTTGACCTACAACTACATTTATTTTTTGCAAAACGCCATTAACAGTTGAATAAACAGTATATTGACCTATGGCTTTTATTATTCCAGAAGCATAAACACTTTGGGTTACATTACCAATACTGGGTTTTATATCATCCGTATTTTTATCAGAACAGGAAATGCAACTAATATAAAATATAGAAAGAAATGACAGTGCTATAGCCCTCATATAAATATTTTTAAACCATTAAAAATGAAAGAATTTTACACATCAAATATAAGGAAAAACAACCATATTTGGAAGAATATTTGAAAGTATCGAAAACCAATATAAAAACAAAAACCCTTAGATTTCTCTAAATGTTTGAAACGAGCTTAATACAGTTAAATTTTTCAATTCAAATAGCAATGATTTTTATAATTTAGTGTGAATAATAAAATAACTTTCCTAATAATAATCAAATAGTTATTTCATGCTTTTTTTCCAATGTCGTAAAAAAACCAATCGATTGTTTACAAAATTTATATTGATAAGTAATAACTATGCGTTCTCGCATGAAGGATGGCAGCGGAAATCCTCTGTGGAACGAAGTGGAACAGAGATTGTAGCGCACAGCCTGACCCAAAGTTTTTACGGAGGGGCATGCCCAAATAAAAGAGAACAATTACATGAATTGTAAACAAAAAAGCTGTCTAAAAAGTATATTTTAGACAGCTTTTGTTTTTTTAATAAGGAATCAGATTACACTGATTGTTGCTTTTTAGCTTTTCTCTCTTTGTACATTTCCCACAAAGCACCGCCAATCCAATATTGAACGAAACCAACTAAGAAAAACATTAACCAAAACCCCATTGTAAGGATGGTTAAGAAAAGT
>CANFVB010000093.1 GCA_947450355.1 Bacteroidota bacterium | reverse complement strand
GCCGTTACGCATAATAAAGGAATTATGAACGGAATTGATTCTGTGGTTTTGGCTACAGGAAATGATTTTCGTGCTGTAGAAGCTGGAATTCACGCGTATGCTTCTCGAAACGGGCAGTATTCGAGTTTGTCACACGCCAAAATTGAAGACGGAATTTTTAGTTTTTGGTTGGAAATACCATTGGCTTTGGGAACGGTTGGCGGATTAACGTCTTTGCATCCGTTAGTGAAATTATCTTTAGAAATGTTGGAAAAACCATCTGCAAAAGAATTAATGGAAATTGTAGCCGTTGCTGGTTTGGCTCAAAATTTTGCTGCTTTACGATCTTTAACTACTACAGGAATTCAGGAAGGACATATGAAAATGCACTTGAATAATATTATAAATCAATTTCAGGCAACTGCTGAAGAACGTATTTTGATAAAAAAACATTTCAAAGAAAACACCGTTTCACATTCTGCAGCAGTTGAATTTATTGAAAAATTAAGGAAATAGATTGCTTCATTCCTCACAATAACAAAAATGGAAAAAACATTTTACAGTAACGGAAAACTATTAATCACAGGCGAATACTTGGTTCTTGACGGTGCAAAAGCATTGGCATTGCCAACAAAATTCGGGCAATATTTAACAGTCAGTTCTGGTAAAAATCAAGAAATTCATTGGACAAGTTTTGATAAAGACAAAAGCATTTGGTTTCAAGAAACAATTTCGTTTACTGAAATAATAAAATATAAAAAGTCAGAAAATCAATCTGTAAAATCAACTTTAATTGAAATTCTGCACGAGGCTTATTTATTAAATCCTGAGTTTCTAAATTCTTCTGAAGGTTTTACTATTTCTACAAATCTCACTTTTCCGAAATTTTGGGGATTAGGAACGTCTTCGACTTTAATAAATAATATTGCGCAATGGTTGGGAATTAATGCTTTTGAGCTGCTTAAAAACAGTTTTGGTGGCAGTGGTTATGATATTGCGTGCGCTCAAAATAATTCGCCTATCTTTTATCAAATAATTGATGGAAAACCTGAAGTTGAAATAGTGAATTACAATCCTGATTTTTCTGATAATTTATATTTTGTCTATTTGAATCAAAAGCAAAATAGCAAATCTGCAATTGCTTCTTATTATAAAAAACAAAATAATTTAAGTGCCGTTCTTCCTGAAATAAACAAAATTACAGTTGAAATTACTGAAGCGATAACTTTAGAAAAATTTCAAGAATTGCTTCAAAAGCACGAAAATATAATGAGTGAAGTATTAGAAATTACAACCGTGAAAAATAATTTGTTTTCTGATTTTAGTGGAACTGTAAAAAGTTTGGGCGCTTGGGGTGGCGATTTTGTTTTGGTAGTTTCCAATGAAAATCCAACTGCCTATTTTAAAGCAAAAGGTTTTGAAACTATCATTGCTTATTCAGATATGATTTTGTAATACCCGAAAATTCACAAAGAAAAATCCCGTCAAGTTTAGAACCTGACGGGATTTTTTATACTGTTAAAGTGCAATTTAGTAATTAAACTGCGCTCTGTTGTCTTCAATTTTAGCATCAACTTTCAAAGCTGGAATAATTCTTCCTGAAGCCGAAGCATTTTGAGATTTTAATTTAGCCACATAATCAGCATAATTTTTCAAAGCTGGTGCAGTAAATACTGTTTTAGTTTTTACAACATAAACCCCTGAATTACCTTCAATTGGTGCAGAAACTTTATCGCCTTTCAATCCAAAAGCAGTTCCAACAACTTTTTGCTCTTGACCTACATTTGGTAAAGATGGATTTTCCATAGTTACATCAACTGCTGGTTGAACCGTTGTAGCATTTGCTTTTGCAATAGCATCTAAAGTTGTTCCTGTCATTTTAGCTTTAATTTTTTCAGCTTTTTTCTTGTTTTTAAGAATTGGCTCAACAGAAGGTCTTGCATCTGCAACTGGCGTTAAACCTGCTTCGTAAACCGCTTTAACTTTGGCAATAACATTACCAACATTTGCAACTTCAAAACGTTTTACATCACCAACATTCGTTTCTTTTTCAAAAGCCCAACGAACGATTTGTCTTTGATTTCCAATAGAACCAAAACTCTCGTCCATAACTTTTACTTTAATAGCTGGATTTACAGTAATCGCTGCGGCTTTAGCCACTTTTTCGAAATTACCTTCAGTAGCATCCATTTCAAATTTCACTGATTTGTTGTAAATTTTATCAGAAGTAGCTTCAGATGGTTCAATTTTTTGAGAAATTGTAGCCAAACGAACGGCATCTTGTTTGTCAGTTACATTAATAATATGAAAACCGAAATCCGTTTCTACCAAACCAATTTTTCCAACTGGATTTCCGAATACGAAATCATTGAACGGTTTCACCATTTGACCTTGACCAAAATATCCTAAATCGCCACCTTGTTGAGAAGAAGAATCATCAGAATTCATTAAAGCCAACATCATAAAACTTGACGGATTTGCTTGCGCTTGCGCCAATAACATTTCAGCTTTAGCTTTCGCTTCTGCTTTCGTACGTTTTTCTTTTTTGTTTGGAACTTGAGTTCCTTCATAACTAATTAAAATGTGAGAAGCTTTTGCATTTGCACCCGCTTTTCTTCCCATAGATTTAGAAAGGCACACATAATTATTGTTTGTATAAGGACCGAAAACTTCGCCTGGCACTAAATTAAATAATTGTTCAGCGAATTGAGCTGGCAAATCTTTTTTAGCTACATAAGTAGAATCATAAGGTTTGTCGGAATTAGCATTTACAAATTCAATGTTGTTTGTAGCACCTTTAAATCCGGGTAAAGTATCGTTTTTACTTGTTGCTTGATTGTAAACTATTCTTCCAGATAACAAAGCATTTACTGAAGTTTTAACTTCATTTTCATCTTCTGGAGATGCTTTATCTTCAATTAGCACATATTCTATTTCACGAGATTCTTCCGCTTTGAATTTTTTCTCGTTTGCTTTCATATACGTAGTAATTTCTTCATCAGAAATTTTCACGTCGCTATCTTTAACTGTTGAGAAAAGAACTGAAACATAGTCAAAATTAACTTTGTTAGCTTCCATTCCGTATTTAAATTTTCCTTCACTTTCAGTAGTGTAAATTCCGGATTTTACTAAAGTATTGTAGATTTGATACTTTGCATTTAAAGCAGCATCTTTTTCTCTTTCTTTAAAATTTTGAGCTTGTTCAGGATTAGATTTAAAGAATTCTTTGAATTTTGCAATATCAAATTTTCCTGCAGCATTTAAAAAAGTTGGGTTTTGCCCAATATTTTGATCTGCTTTTAAAACTTCCATTATGTGGTTTTCACCAACTCTAATTCCTAATTTATCAAATTCTGCCGTCAATAAAGCAATAGAAACTTCTTGATCCCAAACTCTATTTGCCGCTTGCGTAGCACTCATTCCTTGTCCGCTTTTTTCAACGTTACTAACTTTAACGCGGAAATCTTCAAAAGAAATATCTTTTCCATTTATGCTTCCAACATCTTTTGAAGTCTGACTTAGACCGCCTTTTCTATATAAATCTTGCACTATAAATGCTAATAAAGAAAACCCAATAACAAGTATTAGAAGAAGTGAACGTTGTCTGATTTTTTGTAAAACTGCCATTTTTTATTGTGTTA
The DNA here is from genome assembly GCA_947450355.1 of Bacteroidota bacterium. Lineage (GTDB taxonomy): Bacteria > Bacteroidota > Bacteroidia > Flavobacteriales > Flavobacteriaceae > Flavobacterium. Next base: position 4,759 of record CANFVB010000093.1, on the reverse strand, counting down.
ATTAAAATTCTGTCTGCGAAAATACAATTATCTATTTAATAATTATAGTTGTAATGTTTTATTTTGCAATAAATTTCATTTTTTTTTAAATATTACTCTTTCAAAGTCATTTTCACCAATTCAATTTTCTTATTTGAAGCTTCTTCAATAAAAAATGTATAGGTTCCAATTTTGATTTTTTCTCCTTTTTGAGGAATTTCTGTGGTAAAATCCACAATGAATCCGCCAAGAGTTCCATAAGAATCACTTTCGGGAATATTCAGTTTGTAGGTTTGATTTATATATTCAACATCCAATCGTGCCGAAAACACAAAAACACCATCTTCGATTTCATTTTCAATGCGAATTTCTTCTAAATCGTGTTCGTCTTCTATTTCGCCAAAAAGCTCTTCTACAATATCTTCAATTGTGATTATTCCCGCCGTTCCACCATATTCGTCAAGAACCACGGCAATACTTTTTCTTTTTTTGATAAGCAAATCCAAAACTTCTTTTATAAAAATAGTTTCAGGAACAAATTCAACAGCAATTAATGTTGATTTTATGGTTTTTGGCTTTTTAAATAAATCAAATGAATGTACATAACCTATGCAATCGTCTAATGAATTTTGGAAAACCATTATTTTAGAATAGCCAGTTTCTATGAAAATCTTTTTTAAATCTTCAACCGAATCATCAATATCCACGGCAGCAATTTCAGTTCTTGGCGTCATAATATCGCGCGCTTTCACTGCTGAAAATTCTAACGCATTTTGAAATATTTGAATTTCAGAATCCACTTGCTCGTGATCTTCAAAGTGGTTCATTTGTTCTGTAATGTAATTTCCAAGTTCTAATTTGCTAAAAAATAAAGGAACAAAATCGCCTTCTGTTTTAAAAAATCGTTTCAAAATTGTATCCGAAATCCACATTATAAAGGACGAAACGCCATAAAAAAGCAAATAGAAAAAATAGGCAGGAATGGCAAAAAACTTAATAAAAGTATTGGCATAAATCTGAAAAAACACCTTCGGAAGAAATTCGGATGTCATTAAAACCAAAAATGTAGAAAGAACCGTTTGGATTAATAAATTGGCAATATTTGAAAATTCATATCCCAAAGTTGTAATCCAGCGCATCAATAATTCCCCCATAAAAAAGCCATAAATCACCAATGCTACATTATTTCCAATGAGCATTGTAGCTATAAACTGCGAAGGTTTTTCGGTTACTTTTGTGAGGATTTGGGAAAGAAAATTATCCTGTTTTTTTTCAATTTCAAGATATATTTTATTGGAAGAAATGAAAGCAATTTCCATTCCCGAGAAAAATGCGGATAGTATCAAACATAATATTATAATACTAATTTCCATAGTTTACTTTGATTCGTTTCTGGCTTCGAATTTCTTGGCAAATTTTCTTCTAAAGAAAAACATAAAAACCGATAAAATTGCAATTCCTAAAAAGATAAAATGCTCGTCGGTAGCTTCATTCCAAACCGAAATTGATTTGTAAGTAAAGAAAACTGCGGCAACAAGATAAACGTACTGGGTATATTTTAAATAATTCATTTTTAATTTATTAAATTAGTTTGCTTGAATGATTTCTCCTGATATTTTTTGAGAATTTACTATCTTGAAATCTTTACTGAAATCGATTCCTTCACCAAAGGAAACTCCTTTTGGGTCTGTAAATTTAAACTTTTTTTCGGTATAAAACCATTCATTTTTTTGATCAAAATACAATTGTTCTGTTTCCAAAACTTGTCCGGTTTCATTTGAAATTCTAACATTCCCTTGTAAATCTATTACGTCCGTATCTTTATAGGTTACTGCATAATTTGAAGTTACAAACGTTTTTTTGTTTTTAACATCAAATAAAGTCACGTTAATTCCTTTTGGAAATTCAGTAAATGGATAAGCCACGGTTGCATAATCCAACATTTTTGGACTAATCAATATTGATTTTATTCTTCCTGAATCGGTATATTTCATATTGAAATCATCCGCTTCACCGCTTGGCGCAAATTCAGAAAAATTTTGTTTTTGTACTTCCTTAAAATTACTTTCACAAGAAAAAAGGCCTGTTACTAAAAGAAGTAAAAGACCACTATTTCTAATTTTGTAGATATTAAAGATCATAAATTAATATTGTTATTAATAATAAACGTACAATTTAAACTGAATTTCATTGGCTTTAAGCCTAATAAAATCGTTTCTTTTGGAACCATTTATCGTTCAAAGAAAGTCCGATTGTGATATTGGTATAATTTTCTTGAACTAAATTTGCCGATGTTGTTCCGCGTTTTCCGTATTCAACACCAATATTAATATTAGAAAAAATACCTATAATCGGCAATCCTAAACCAGCAGTAACTCCCAAATCATTGATTGATTTGTCGTTGATAACCAATCCTGTGTTTTCATATCTCAAACCAGCACGATAGACAATTTTTTGGTAATATTTTGAAAAAGAAGTGAAATTTGGAATGTAATAACCTCCGATATTATATTTAATTGCATTTTCAAATTTCACATTGGTTATGTCATTGAATCTATTTCCCATCCCGCTACTTTGTTGAAAAGTAACTTCCGTTCCAAGCATCCATTTTTTATTTTGTCCAATTCCAAATCCTAAAGCCATTTTTGAAGGCATTTTGATAGTCGTGTTCGCAACATCAATATCTAAAGGATCTACAAGGATTTCGGCTCCACTAGAAGAATATTGAATGGTAGCAATGTTTCTAGTATTTACAGATCTCAATTTCGTTTCTGGCGAATAAGTCAAGCTTCCAAAACCTGAAAGTTTATTATTTATTTTTGTTTTATAGGTTAAACCAGCTGTAAATGTTAGTCCTGCAATATCAGACAGATTCTTTTCTCTTGATCCATATTGAAGTCCATCCACAAATCGAAGTGAATAGGTTTCTATTTTTCCAAAGTTGAAACTTACATCAACCCCAGCGCTTAATTTAGGCGTAATTACATATCCAAATCCTGCAAAAAATTTGTTTAAACCGCCACTTCCATTGTACTTTTTGATTTCCGAAGGAGCTACAACTGGAGTTGTTGTTGCTAAAGTAGTTGACTCAATATTATATCCCACAGATGAGTATGGCATCAATCCGAAACCTACACCAAATTTTCCTAAAGGAAGCCCTACTGCTAAATAATCTAAAGCGGTTCGTCTTGCATTTTCACTTTGAGAACTAGTTGTTAATTTTGTAGTAAGATAGGTACCGCCTAATGAAAAAGTCGTTAATTTCAAACTTGTGTACGAAGCTGGATTTTGAAAATTCAAGTGAATACTATCCGAAAAAATCGTCAAACCACCCATTGCTCGGTTTTCGGCGGTTCCTTTGAATTTCACATCACCAATTCCGTAAAAAGAATACGGTGACGAAGTTGCTTGTTGTGCAAATGAAATTACTGAAAAAAGCAGAAAAGCGGGTACTATAAATTTTTTAATCATTTTGATTTTTATATTGAAATGTTTGGTTCAAACTCTCTAACAAGAAATTTGAATTGGCAAATATGGTATTTTTTAATCGTTTAGCCAAAAATTCTGTGTCTCCACCCGTTAAAATTATTATAAATTTAGGATATACACGCTGATATTGAGCAATAAAACCTTCAATTTCATTTTGAACGCCATTTAGAACTCCAGAATGTATCGCACTTGAAGTTGAATTTCCTATAAAATCGTCTTCGTCAATAGCATTTAAATTTTCTTTAAATAAATCCAAAGTCAATAATGGTAATTTTGCAGTAAAATGATGCAACGATTCATACCTCAACCGAATTCCTGGCGAGATTGCACCACCAAGATAATTGTCATTTTCATCAATAAAATCATACGTAATACAAGTTCCAGCATCTATCACCAATCGGTTTTGCTTTGGAAAATTCAAAACCGCACCACACGCCAAAACCATTCTATCGATTCCTAAAGAATGTGGCGTTGCGTATTTATTATGGAAAGGAAAAGTAGAATCGTGCGTAATAAAATGAATTTTCAACTGCTTTTCGAATGCTAAAAACGCTTCTTTTGGGATGTTTCCAACACTTGCAACAACTAAATCGGTTGTATTTTGATATTTATTTAAAGTAAATTCAATTTGTTTTTGAAGGTCTGAACTATAAAAATCAAACCGCTCCACAAGGTTAGAACCCTCAAAGACAGCCACTTTAATTTTCGTATTCCCAACATCAACCGCTAAAAGCATAATTTATAATTAGATGCTGCGAAGGTACGAATAGATTTTTTTTAATAATTGTTTTGTATAAATTAAAATTCGTCCTATATTTGCACCCGCGAAAGCAAGGTACCTTAGCTCAGTTGGTAGAGCAATGGACTGAAAATCCATGTGTCCCTGGTTCGAACCCTGGAGGTACCACATTATAAAACGTCTTAACAAGTTGATAAACAACGAGTTAAGGCGTTTTTGTTTTTAGTAGTGTAAAACAAAGTGTAAAACAATTTTCAATTTATTTTCAAAATCTGTAAATACAATTTTATACATTAGTGTTTATTTTTATGAACTTTCCTCCATAAACAATCCACATTCTTCAAAACATCAACTTTTTTCATAATATATATATTAAAGATTGAAACGATTTATTCGATTGTTTCAACTTTTCAAAAAACAATATATATAATGAAAAAAAGAAAACACCTTCAAACGAACTTCTTTAAGTTTATTGTTGAGAAATACAACAAAGAAATTCAAGACGAATTGAATGATGAAGAAACAAATCTCCCAGATGAAGAACTAATTGAT
>CANFVB010000092.1 GCA_947450355.1 Bacteroidota bacterium | reverse complement strand
ACTTCTCAAAATCTTAAAAAACTTCGGAGTTGGAGCTTTTGCTCTTTCAACTATATTCATAAAAATACCTATTTAAGATTTCACAATCAATTCAACACTTTCTTTGTTGTCTAAAGCTTTATAAACCATCGATTTTAAACTTATAAAAGCTTTTCGGGACATTAACCCTAATCCTGGTCCAGAAAGTTTTGTTACTGGAGCAATACAACCATTCAATTCTAAAAGAGCATTATTCGCAGGATGAAACAGAATCAAACTTCTATTTTTCACATCCAAAACCTCCAAATGCCATTGAAATTTTTGACTGTATCGTTTTTTAATAAAATATTTCCCTTCCGGAATGCAGGAAACCTTCGTTTCGTTACTCTTCCAAGGCAATTCAATGGTTTTACAAATCAATTTGCCCTCGCATTCGAGTTTACCATTGGTTCCGTTAGGGAAATAAGTTCTGGTCAATTCAAGAACCATTACACTCCGCTATCTACTTTCACTACTGATAACGGGTTGAAAGCACCATTTTTAAGCGGGTACATTTGTCCATTTACTTCTTGGTAGAACTCGATACCTAATGCCAAAAACAATGGTTTTGTACTTTCAGGTGTAACTGCATTTCCTTGATTGATTGGTGCTGTAACAGTAGCGTCCCAAGGTAAAATAGCAGATTCTGAATGAGTTTCGATAAACGTTTCAGCTTCAAAATCAATTTCAGCACCAGCCGAAATAATTTTAAAATGCGTAGTTCCACCTGGAGCAGCAATCATATTCGCAGGAACAAATGGTGCCAAATCAACCGTGATTTCTCCAGCAGCTCTGTCAATTGTTCCAACATAAGGTGCGAACAAACTAGTTCCTAATTTACCACGAATGTTAAATTCAAAACCACTAAGCAATTCCGCTTCTCCATCAATTACGTTTCGCAAACCACGTTCGCTCACCATATCCGCTTGGATTACTTTCACCATTTGTTGTGTCAATCGACTTACCATTCTTCCATCTGCAGAATTCAAAAGCAATGCTCTTAAAGCCGTTCTCAACACTTTTCCAGCCTTCCCAGCTCTCCCAAATTCGGAACCATTTTCACGCGTTCTTTGAAACGCAGGATCACTTTTGATTCTACTGGCATCAATGCCACCTTTTTCACGCGCCAAATGCCCATCTTGGGTTTTGTAAAAAGTAATATCTCCGATAGTACCTTTCAATTTAATTATGCCTTTCTGTTTTGCCATAATTTCTAAAATTTAGATTATTAAATCAGTTCATTTCTCCTTCATTCTATAACTCGTTGCAACTAAATCTTGAATGATTTCGGAACAAATTTTAAGCTATTCTAGCACAATAAAAAGAGTGTGTTGTTCCATATGTCCTAAAATGACATAAATGGCTTATGTAGACATAAATAATCATTATTAATCATCTTGTAATAATGATTAAATTGCACCAGTTTTTAAATTGGATTATAGGGCTTTCATGTAAGTCAAAGCCTAATCAAAGGTATAGATAGAGTATGAAAATGCAAATTAGGAGAATATGTATCTATCCAAAAGACATAGAACGCATAACAGGCAAGAGTTATCGTCAAAGCACTAGAATGTTACAAGGCATTAGAAAGAGCTTGAATAAGCTTGACAATGAGTTGGTAACCATTGTGGAGTTCTGCCAGTATGCTGGTTTGAAAATTGAACAAGTAGAACCGCTAATTTTTGGATGAGAAGGAGAAACCAAAAAAAGGAAAAAATTTATTTCCAAAGCTTACTCAACTAGTTCAACAACTAGTTCATTTTTTAGTATGAATAAAATGTATTTTAATTTGGTTAATTACTACTTAATCAGTAAATTTACGCTATAAGATTTAGTGATATTTGTATCTGTTTAAAGGAGCAAAATCGAGACCCTTACGTTTTAGACTAATATAATTTATTATATATCAAAGCATTATGAGGAAGGTTCGAACCCCTCATCGCCCACAAAAAAACTTCAACAGAAATGTTGAAGTTTTTTTTGTTAATAAAATTAAGAGTTTACATTCTTTTTAGTGACATAATAAACAAATATTATAAGGGTTTCATGTCTTATTTAATAGTAATATTAATTAGACATAAAAAAAGCAAAGGGTTTTTGTAAAGTATTAACGACTTGAAATTAGTTTACAATAAAATTAATATGCTATTATAATTCAAATGATAAGGTCATAGTGATATTGTTTGTTCTAGTTTTCAAATTTGTATAATCTGTCATTCCTACTGCAAAAAATTGATTTTGAGAGTCTCTTTGAGAATGTGAAAATGCTAAATCTAATTTTGTTCCTCCAAAATTATATCCAAACCCTGTTGAGTATCCTGTTAAATTCCCAATGGTACTTCCGTTTTTATAAGGACTTTGTTCAGTTCTATATCCAGCTCTTAGGCTTAATTCATTAATTCTATATTCCCCGCCAATTCTAAATTCAGATGTTAAACCAAGTACTTTATTTATTTGACTATTTGCATTTCTAAAATCATTGCCTGGATTAAACTGAGTGTTGCTATAATCTTTCAAAGAATAGTCTATACTTAACAACCCTATCTTACCATAAATATAGGCAAAACTTCCTGTCCATTTACCAGGAGTTTGTAATCGATACGGCGCATATACATTAATTATCCTTGGATTAACATAATCTGTTGGTAATTCGCCTTGAGCATTGGCGCTTACAACTGCTAATCCTTGCGATAATTTATCATTCATTTCATACCAAGTTGGAGATTCATAAGCTAATCCTAAACGAACGTCTTTATTGACTTTTGCTATAGCTCCCAATTGAATTGACATCCCATTTCCGTAAGTAGTAAGTTCATTGTCAAATCGCAATCTTTGAACTCCAGAAAGGAGATTATTTGAATTTTCTTCATAGAAGCTTGTGTTTTGTTTAAAGTCTACAAAATGCGTGTTTATGTTCACTCCAAAGTAAAATTTATTTTTGTATTGACCTGAAGCATTTATAGAGAGTTTACCATTGTAGCCATTGGATTTATTGTAGTTTTCTTGATAATAATTTCCTCCAGTGGGAACTAGTGAAACATAATTTCTATTGGAACCTTCGTTATAATTTGTCGCTGGATCAATAATGTAACCTTGGTATCCTAAAAATGCTTGTTGCGCACCAAAACCATAATTTGAACCTAAATAGTCGTATAAATCGGTAATTGTTTCGCCTGTTTGTAATTGTAAATTTGACAACGATTGCCCTCCGTTTTGATTGGCGTAATATTTAAAGTAATCATCTACAGAATGAGTTGGATTGATTCCAGTTGAAAAAATAGCATCGTTAAAATTGTTTGCATTTTCATAATTCAACGCAAAGCTAAATTTTTTCCAATCACTTGTTTTATCTGCATTTTGTAATACATAAACTGCACCAAACTGATTTAAATCGAATGAAGTGTTTTTTTCGTTTACTACCGTTCCAAAATAATTAGAGTTGTTTTTTATACCATAACTATTAAAAGTCAAAGCAATTTGATTGTTTGTAAAAATTGCAGAACCTGCGGGATTTACATTTATTGCTGAAAAATCTCCCCCAAGCGCTCCAAATGCCCCACTCATTGCTCTATATCGTGCTGTTCCATTTACATTGTCTTGAGCATATCTCATGGCATCGGTAATGTCTTGTGAATGTACCGCTGCTGTTGTTAATCCTAATAGGATTAATGATAAATATTTTTTCATTATTTCTATTAATTTAAATTTACACTAATTTTAAATGTTTAATATGCTATTAGCGTCTTCCGCCAGAACCACCACTTGATCTTCCTCCGCCAGAACCACCACCAGAACTTCCGCCATATCCACCACCAGAATTTGAACTTGGTGTATAACTTCTGGGAGTTGAATAATTTTCACTTCTCGGCGAAGATAATTCGCTTCTTGAAGGGGTATAACTTCTCGGAGTTACATTTTCGCTTCTCGGAGTATAACTATCACTTCTTGGAGTTTGATTTTCTGATCTTGTTGGTGTATAATTTCTTGGAGTACTATTTTCAGTTCTTGTTGGGGTGTAACTTCTTGGATTAGAAATTTCGCCTCTTGGAGTTGTATTTCTCGGTGTTGACGTTTCATTTCTTCGAGGTGTTATTCCATTTGAATTTCTAACTCCATTATAAACAGAATTCCCTCTCCCTGGGCTATTAATTCTATTGCCTGTGTCATTTCTTCCGAAATCATATCGACCTCCAACACGTCCGCTTGAACGTCCTCTAATTCCATTGCTGTAGGAATAATTGTTATAATGACCATTGTAATATGGGGAATAGTAATTATTATAATATCCGTTATAATAATTATTGTATCCCCAACCATAATAACCATAATTAGGCCCGTACCAATTGTTCCATCCCCAACCATAACCAATACTAGGGCCATACCAAGAATTCCATCCTAAATTCCAGTTCCATCCATAATTCCAATTGGTTCCATAGCCATAGTTGTTCCATCCCCAATTGTTATCATATATAGTAACATTTATTGGTTGTTGGTTATTTCCCCAACCAGCATATCCCGAAGAATAACTTTCGGTAGTGTTGTTTTTATTACTTTTTATAGTGTCTTTATTAGTAGAATAATTATCTACATCTGTAAAAATTTCACCTTGTTGATTGTCGTCCCTTAGCGAACTGAAATATTCTTTATATTTATCACTATTTCTATTTTCTACTTTGTAGTCTTTGCTATTTTCATCGGAACCATAAATACCATCTTTGTCATAATACGAACTGTTTTTGTAGGAGCCACAGGATGCCATTACGACACTTATCAACCCAATTATAGAATAAATGGTGATTGATTTTGCTGAAGAAAAATAATTAGTTTTCATATATACGTATTTTTATTGTTGGTCATTACAAAAATAGTTAGTTTTGCGGAACTATTTAGTTAAATTTAGTTAAACAATTTTAGTGCCAAATTATTTCATCATGAGCAAGAACTTAACAACAAGATCCGAGGATTATTCAAAATGGTATAATGAGTTAGTTGTCAAAGCCGACCTTGCCGAAAACTCAGGTGTACGAGGCTGTATGGTTATCAAACCGTATGGATATGCAATTTGGGAAAAAATGCAAGCAGAATTAGATCGAATGTTCAAGGAAACGGGGCATCAAAATGCTTACTTCCCTTTATTCGTTCCCAAAAGTATGTTTGAAGCAGAAGAGAAAAATGCGGAAGGTTTTGCCAAAGAATGCGCTATTGTTACGCATTACCGATTAAAAAACGATCCTGACAAACCAGGTAAATTGATGGTTGATCCCAATGCAAAATTGGAAGAAGAACTTATTGTTCGTCCAACAAGTGAAGCAATTATTTGGTCAACTTATAAAGGTTGGGTGCAATCGTATAGAGATTTGCCATTATTAATTAACCAATGGGCAAATGTAGTTCGTTGGGAAATGAGAACGAGATTGTTCCTTAGAACTGCCGAATTTTTATGGCAAGAAGGACATACTGCTCACGCAACTAAAGATGAAGCATTAGAAGAATCTGAAAAAATGATGCATGTATATGCTGAATTTGCTGAAAATTTTATGGCAATTCCAGTAATAAAAGGACTAAAAACAGAAACAGAACGTTTTGCTGGCGCCGATGAAACGTATTGTATTGAAGCATTAATGCAAGACGGAAAAGCTTTGCAGGCGGGAACTTCTCACTTTTTAGGGCAGAATTTTGCCAAAGCATTTGATGTTAAATTTGCAACCGCCGAAGGGAAGCAAGAATACGTTTGGGGAACTTCTTGGGGGGTTTCAACCCGATTGATGGGTGCGCTTGTAATGACGCATTCTGATGACCAAGGATTGGTATTGCCACCAAATTTAGCACCAATTCAAGTGGTTATTGTTCCAATTTATAAATCAGATGAGCAATTAGAGGAAATTTCTACTACTGTAAATGTCGTAATGTTGGCTTTAAAGAAATTGAATGTATCTGTGAAATATGACAATAGAACTACTCAAAAACCAGGTTTCAAATTTGCCGAATGGGAATTGAAAGGCGTTCCAATTCGAATTGCTGTTGGCCCAAAAGATTTAGAAAATGGAACTTTTGAGGTAGCAAGACGAGATACTTTGACGAAAGAAATTGTCTCGAAAGACGGAATTGAAATCTATATTAGCGATTTATTGGCGCAAATTCAGAAAGATTTGTTCGATAAAGCATTAAATTATCGGGACACCCACATTACAGAAGTTAACAATTTTGACGAGTTTAAATCAATTTTAGACAGCAAAGGTGGCTTTGTATCAGCACATTGGGACGGAACACCTGAGACAGAAGAAAAAATTAAGGATTTGACAAAAGCAACCATAAGATGCATCCCTTTGGACAGAGTAGAAGAGGCGGGAAGCTGTGTTTTTACGGGTAATTCATCAGTTGGAAGAGTGCTATTTGCGAAAGCATATTAAAAAAAATAAAAAAACATACTTCAGCTATTGTGCAAATAAAAAATAGTTGTATTTTTGCATCCGCATTACAAAAGCTCGGTCCGTTCATCTATCGGTTAGGATCTCTGGTTTTCATCCAGGAAAGGGGGGTTCGATTCCCCCACGGACTACAACTTTTTTAATTAATGCGATATATTGGTCCGTTCGTCTACCGGTTAGGACACTTGGTTTTCATCCAAGAAATGGGAGTTCGATTCTCCCACGGACTACAAATTAGTTGTAAATAAGTTTTGTAAAATTCAAACCGGTGTCTCGAGTTTTTATTTTATTAGTTAAAACCAAAGTGATTGTGTCAATAATTGTGGGAGGTTTTTCTTTTTTAACTGATATTTTATAAATAATTTAAAAAAAACAAATAAAATGGCAAATCATAAGTCAGCTTTAAAGAGAATTAGAAGTAACGAAAAAAGAAGAGTATTAAACAGATACCAACACAAAACAACTCGTAATGCAATTAAAGCATTAAGAATTGCTACTGATAAAACAGATGCTACATCTAAATTATCAAGTGTTATTTCTATGATCGATAAATTAGCTAAGAAAAATATCATTCACGATAACAAAGCATCAAATTTAAAATCTAAATTAACTAAACACGTTGCAAAACTGTAATTAGTAAATCAATTTTATTCACAAAAGCTTCCGATTATTCGGAAGCTTTTGTCTTTTATAACACTTTTATAACACTCCATAATCCGTATTTGTTATTCATTAAAAGAACGATAACGATAAGGTTTAAAATGCGTTAAGGATTACGATACTTTATTTTAATTGTAGTTGAGTGAATTTCATTTGTATTGAAAATCCTTTATATAACGTAGTGGAGCAATGATTGTCGCGCAGGCAAAGACTTAGTTTACTATAAATTGATTAGTTCACTGAAATGTCCTTAACGAATGTATGCCTAAAAAAAGCTACAATTTCTTTCTATCGGCTACATATTTCGTTAGCATCACGCCATATTTTGATTTTGCTACCTTTGGCGTCATCGCTTTCTGAATGGTATCTAAGTATTTGATAGTGGCATCATTTATTTCCGACAAAGCTATATATGGTGCGACTTCATAGTCATTATTGGTAAATGCAAAGTTGATGGCGTATAAATATTTACGTTTCAAAACAGCATTTGATTTGGTTTCAATTCCTGCTAATAAATCAGAATGGTTGTTTTTTATAGCATTGATTTTTTCAACCGTAAGATCTAACTGTTGCTCACTAAATCGAGCATTAATTTTCTTGTAACTTTCGTACAATTCATTGTTTTTAGAACCTGTAATTTTAGCTTTGGTATAAAACAATTCCAAATCGGTATCGATATTTATTTTTCCTGGTTCGGCAAAAAACATCAAACTATTATCTTCAGATTTGCTAGTTCCTCGATTCAAAAACAAGTATAACATTTCTGGTGATTTCAAATTTATGTTGCTTTCAAATCCCGATTTCCCATCAATTTTCATACTGTCTAGAGTGATGTACGTGCTATCGCCCATTTTCTTTAAATATAAAGTTCCTTTTTGCAAACCTTTAATATTTCCAGTAATTTGTAAGTTGGTTTCTTCTTTTTTACTACAAGAAGTGATTATGAATAAAGAAATAAGGGCAACAATTGAATTTTTCATAGTTTTTTATTTGAACGCAAAATAAAGAAATAATCTTCATAATACGGCAATTCCCAAGATTTATTATGCTTTTATTTTAGGAATAGCTTTTGGTTTATAATCTCTTCAAGTATGATTTTTTGAAGATTTGTTTCGTTTTATTTCCCACAGATTTTAAATATTATCACAGATTTTACACAAAAAAATTTGTGATAATTTGTGAAATCTGTGTTTCCCTTTTCAAATCTAACAACTTATTCAACATATTTAAACGATAAAATTTGTGATAATTTGTGAAATCTGTGTTTAACTTTTTCAAATCGTT
>CANFVB010000091.1 GCA_947450355.1 Bacteroidota bacterium | reverse complement strand
TTGGAATCAGTGTTTGTTGAATGCAACAAACACTTGGTTCCTTTTTTTATTGAAAGTAGTTCCCTTCATAAAAACGATTTCCTTAGAATTCGATTTGAAGATATGACTACCGAGGAAGATGCAGACGCAATTGTTGGTAATGCCATATACCTTCCTTTAAAAATGTTGCCAAAACTCACCGGCAATAAATTCTATTTTCACGAAGTTATCGGATTTGAAATCGAAGACAAACACCACGGAATTATTGGAAAAATCGTTTCTGTAAATGATACAACTGCTCAACCACTTTTTGAAGTTCTCAATGACGATGTAGAAATGTTAATCCCAATGGTGGATCATTTTATTCTTAAAATTGACAGAGAAAACAAAAAAGTTTTGATGGATTTACCGGAAGGTTTGGTTGAAATGTATCTTTAAAATGTTTATTCGGTTATTTGTTTATTCGGTTAATCGATAAATTCTGAAATCTGAAATCTGAAATCACAATGTCACTATTTCAATTCAAACAATTTACCGTAAACCAAGATCAATGCGCTATGAAAATTGGCACAGATGGTGTTTTGTTAGGGGCTTGGACACCTATAGAAAATCATCCAAATGCTATATTAGACATTGGTACTGGAACTGGAATTATTGCCCTAATGCTTGCGCAAAGAAGTAATGCCCAACAAATTGACGCTTTAGAAATTGATGAAAATGCGTATGAACAAGCGGTAGATAATTTTGAAAATTCTCCGTGGAGCGATCGATTATTTTGCTTTCACGCAGGTTTGGATGAATTTGTAGAAGAGCCAGAAGATGAGTACGATTTAATCATTTCCAATCCCCCGTTTTACACTGATGATTTCCGATCTGAAAATGAACAACGTGATTTAGCACGATTTCAAGAGGCAATGCCTTTCGAGGATTTGATTGAAGCAGCTGCTTTATTGCTTTCAGAAACAGGCATTTTCTCTGTAATTATTCCATTTAAAGAAGAAGAAAAATTTATTGCATTAGCCAATGAATATGACTTATTTCCAATAAAAATTACCCGTGTCAAAGGAACGCCAACAGCTGAAATAAAAAGAAGCTTATTGGCTTTTAGAAAATATGAACTACCTGTTTTGTTGGCAGATGAATTGGTAATTGAAATATCAAGACATCAATATACAGCAGAATATATTGCTTTAACTAAGGATTTTTACTTAAAAATGTAGTCCTATTTCCCAGCAATCCAACCGTTGATTTTCTTTTCTAATAATGCCAATGGCAAAACGCCAGATTCCAATACTTTTTCGTGAAATTTCTTGATATCAAATTTAGAACCCATTTTAGCTTCCGCTTTCTTGCGCAATTCAATAATTTTTAATTGCCCGATTTTATACGACAATGCTTGTCCTGGAATTGCCATATAACGCTCAATTTCCGAAATTATACTCGCTTCACTTTCGGCTTCATTGTCTAATGAATACTGAATTGCTTGTTCTCTTGTCCAGCCTTTTGTATGCATTCCTGTATCAACCACCAATCGGATGGCACGGTGCATTTCGTTGCCTAACATTCCGAAATATTGATACGGATCTTTGTATAATCCCAATTCTGATCCTAAACTTTCGGTATATAAAGCCCAACCTTCGCCATAAGCACCAAACCAATTGAACTTCCTAAAATCAGGCAATTGTTGGTTTTCTTGTTGCAAAGAAACTTGAAAATGATGCCCTGGAATTGCTTCGTGCAAAAACAAATCTTCGTCACCATAAAGATTATAATTGGCAATATCTGGAATTGGAACATAAAAAACACCTGGGCGAGAACCGTCGGCAGCACCTTGAATGTATTCCGCACTTCCCGATTTTTCTCTGAAAGCTTCTGTTCTTCGGATTTCAAATTTAGTTTTTGGTTGTAACGAAAACAGCTTGTCAACATTTGGTTTTATTCGGGCATAAATACTTTCAAAATTAGCCAAAACCTCTTCTGGTTTTTTGAAAGGCTTCAATTCTTTTTTGTTTCGAACTTCTTCAAAAAAGGCAAATAAAGTTCCATTGAATCCTACTTCCGTTTTAACTTTTTCCATTTCTAGTTTCAAACGAGCCACTTCCTTCAAGCCTAAAGTATGAATTTCATCGGGTGTCATTTCGGTTGTTGTCCATTGTTTTACATAAGCACCGTATAACTCTTTACCAAATGGCAAACTTCCAATTCCGCTTGTAGCTCTTGACGCTGGCAAGTATTCTTCTTTTAAAAATTGTGCCATTTTATTAAATCGTGGTGTCAATTTATCATTAATTGCAGCCGTATATTTATCGGTTAAATCCTTTTTTACAGCTTCCGAAAAAGTCGTTGGCATTGTTTTTATAGTAGTATAAAAAAGATTGTCTTCTACTTTAGCAGTAATCATATCTTCAAATTCTGGAATCACTTTTATCGTTAACGCCTTTGGCAAAACAATTCCTTTTGCCATTCCTTTTTTCATATAAACCATCGCTGAATCCATCCAAACGGCATATAAATCCATTCTTTTTAAGAAATTTCGATAGTCTTTTTCTGTTTTAAAAGGTTGCGCCGCAGTTCCGCCAGCATATTGCCCCATCGTTAAATGCGTTCCCCAAAACTGATGCACAGGCATTAAGTTTGCTGGTTGTTTTAGCAAATCTTTTCCAATGCTTACTTCCCATTTTATGATTTCGTAGCTGATTTTTTCTTCAGAATTGAGTTTTGTTTCATCCACTTTTGATAATTCCGTTTCATATTTGTCAAAAAACGCCTTTTGCTTGGTTCGATAACTGTCGGTCATTTCCAATTGCAATTGGTCGTTGTATTCATTTTGACCGTTAAGCGTTGCTTCCAAAGGACTTAATTCATTTTTTCCGTCAAAATAGCTTTTCGTCAATTCCGAAAAATTAACTGATTTTTCTTCCGATTTGCAATTCACTAAAAGTGTTGCTATTGAAATTGCAACAAATAAAACCACTAATTTTTTCATAAATAAGGTAAATTAAAAACGCTGGAAAGATATAAATAAAATTTCAATCCGTTTTATGAAAGTAAAGCGTATTTTTTTTGGAGCGAATTGTCCTTTTGTATTTGGAGATGCAATTCCCGCTTTCGGCTATATCTCTTCGCTTCGCTAAGAGGATACCGCCTCAAATGAAATTCACTGAACTCCAATTAAAATAAAAGTATAGTGAAGTAATCGGGGCTGAGGGATAAATTGTTTTGATGATTTTTAACTAACGGACTGAAGTCCGCTGTTGCAACATACTTCATCCCTATGGGATTTCCACGTGCCTCGCAAAGACAGGCTGGGCAAAGGATTTTATCCACTATCACATTCCCATCTCGTCTCCCTTTCCCTCGGAAGGGTCGGGGATAGGATTTTTTTGCCACTGATTTAAACGGATTAAACGGATTTACACAGATTCCCCAAATAAACCCTTCCTCCGAATTAACGAATTAACGAATAACCAAATTAACTTTTTTTAAAATTTCCCCTTTATTCCAATTATATTCACTACGTTTACACTTCCCTCTAGACGATATAAAATAATTAAATGCTTATGACCTACATATACTTCTGCGCACTCGCAACAATCCTAAATTACATTTCGTGTACTACCATTCTGAAGACAACTTGTTTTGAGAAGTTTTTTCTATGGGATAAACTTTGACAAAGGTGTTATATTGAATTTTAAAGAAATAGAATTAAACATGAAAACCGAAAACTGAGAGAGTAGGTAAAACAAAGTCTGACGTTTGTCTGACTTACTTTATCAGATATACTACTAAAAATCGTAAATAAACAACATAACTAAATGAGCACTAAAATTTATAAATGCTTTATTGCTTCTCCAGGAGATACTAATGAGGAAAGAATTGTTTGTGACAAAGTATTAAATGAAATAAATAAAACAATTGGAGAACAATTCAATTTTAGGATAGAATCTTTAAAATGGGAAAATGACACTAGACCAAGTGTTGGAGAATATAGTCAAGCTATTATAAATAATCAAATTGGTAAATATGACATATTTGTTGGTATTATGTTTAAAAAATTCGGAACTCCTACAATTGTTGCAGGTTCTGGCACAGAAGAAGAATTTGATTTAGCATATAATAAGTTTCTTAATAAAGAAGAAATTGAAATAATGTTTTATTTTAATGATCAAGCAGTAAAACCAAGTGAGGTAAATTCAGACGAATTAACTAAAGTAAATACATTTAGAAAAAAAATAGCTGAATTAGGGAATTATTATTGGAAATACGAAGGTGTAAATGAATTCGAGAGTTATTTAAGAAATCATTTAACCAAATTACTTTTAAGCAAATATAAAGTTGAAGAAAAAATTTCAGAAGAAAATAATCTATCAAAAATACTCTTACGAAAAAAATTTCAGGAAAGATTGGAAAAAGCTTTAAGAATATATAGTTCACAACCTATTATTTGGGTTGAGCCAATGTTAAGTAATACAAATGAAATTTCTCAAAACCCTGATGACAATTATAATAACAAAATTGTTATTTCTAATTTAATTTCTGATGTAAAATCAACAATAATTAAAGCTCCACAACAATTTGGATTAACTTCGTTAGCACATTTTTTTGTAAAAGAAGCTTGGGAAAAAGAAGGTTTATGGATTTACCTTGATTCAGAAAAAACAAAGCCTCACACAATTCATAATGCTGTAAAAAATGAACTTGAATTGCTTGGAAAAGAATTGAAAGATGTAAAATGTATTATACTTGATTCTTGGAATAATCACGAAAATTCTTCATTTAAAAAATTAAAAAACCTTTGCGATACTCACATAGATATTCCAATTTTTGTTATGCAAACTATTGATGATTCTAAATTTTTACAACACGAAGAAGAAATTAAAATTGATAGAGAATTTAACGTTTTACATTTATTAGCTTTACCTAGAACACAAATTAGGAAAGTTGTCTGTGAATATAATAAATCAAAAGATATTGGAGAAGAAGATATAGTTTTGTCTAAAGTAGTAACAGATTTGGATACACTAAATATTCATAGAACTCCATTAAATTGCATAACATTATTAAAGGTTTCTGAAAAACATTTTGACGAAAGCCCCGTTAATAGAACCAATATGCTAGAAATGGTTTTATTTGTTCTATTCAATTTAGAAGGTATTCCAACATACAAAACAAAACCAGACTTAAAAGATTGTGAATATGTTTTGGGTTGTTTTTGTGAGGAATTAATTAAAAGTGATAATTATGAATTTACAAGAGAATATTTCTTGGGTCAAATTAATAGATTTTGCAAAGAAAAACTTATAGATTTAGATACCAATATTGTTTTTGATGTACTTAACCTAAATAATATTATTGTAAGTCGTGAATTAAATTTCAACTTTCGTTCTTCATATTGGATTTTCTACTTTGCAGCAAAACGTATGCACAATGATAGTAGTTTTGCTGATTATATATTTTCAACAAAAAAATATATTTCTTTTCCAGAAATAATTGAATTTTATACAGGAATTGATAGAAACCGAGCAGATGCTTTAAAAATATTAACACAAGATATTAAGGAAACTTGCAACATTGTCAATGGTAAAGTACGACTTCCTGCTAATATGAATCCATTTGACCATTTTAAATGGAAACCTACCGAAGAACAGATTGAAAAAGCACAAAATGAAATAAGTGAAAACGTAATAAATTCAGGACTTCCTGATTCATTAAAAGATCAGCACGCTGATAAAACTTACAATCAAATAAAACCTTATAATCAAAGCATTCAATCAATTTTTGAAGAGTATTCATTACATAATTTAATGCAAAAAATTAAAGCTTCATCAAGAGCGTTAAGAAATAGCGATTATGTAGAACCCGAAATTAAAAAAGAATTACTCACAAGTATTCTAAAAGGTTGGGAAGAGATTTCAAAAGTATTGTTAGCTATGACTCCAGTATTAGCAACAAAAGGAGAGGCAGCGTTTGAAGGCGCTTCTTTTGAATTATTCGGGGATTTCGGTGACACATTCGAAGAAAGAGTCAATACAATTATTCAAGCAAACCCAACCAATGTTGTTGGATTTTTTAAGGATGATTTATTTTCGGCAAAAATCGGGCCTCTTTTATATGAGCAGTTTAAAAATGAAAACAACACAATGATTAAACATCAAATAGCTTTGCTCTTAATATTTACAAGACCTAGAGAATGGAAAAAACACATTGAAGAATATATTGTGAACATTCCGAAAGATTCATTTTATTTATACGATTCAGTAAATGCTTTAAGAGCGAAATATAGATATGACTATTTAACAGATACAGAATTAAAAGAAACTAGTTATTTAATAAAAATGGGATTAGCAAAAAATCACTTTGGTATTAAAAAACCTGGTATTGATAAAATTGTAAAAATTTCAAATGACAATTTACCAAAACGCGAATTTAATGTAGAAGACATCGGAATCAAAGAATAAAAAAGCTCCTCAAAGTATTCAATAAAAATTAAATATTCTTAAAAGCCTGGATGCTGTGCGAAGTGCTGTCATTGCGATTGCCACGTTCCTCGCTATGACAGTAATCCAGATGTCTCGGATATGTCACACATCGGATAGGGAATGCGATAGCCAATTGACGAGGAAATTTTGTGATATGAATGAAGGAATAGTATAAAAAGTAAATGCCTAACTTTCATTAGGCATCGGTCCAAAGATACTATCCTTGGAGCTGTACAATTGCAAATATAAAGTGTTTTTATAAAAATACAATACAATAAATGTTAAAAAATGATAAAAAATAGGGTAATCGTATATATAGATGGGTTCAACTTATACTTTGGTATGGTAAATGCAGGAATTGAAAACTGCAAATGGCTCAATATAAAAGCACTTATTGATAGTTATATAACACACAATCAGGAACTTGTTGAAATTAAATATTTTACAAGCAGAATTACAAATCAGCCCAGTAAACAAAAAAGACAAAACTCTTATTTAGAGGCTTTAGAGACAACTGGCATTAATCTTATCTATGGTTTATACAAAGCTAAAGAAATAGAGTGTCATAATTGTGGACATAATTGGTCAATATCCAACGAAAAAATGACTGATGTTAATATTGCAACCCACTTATTATTAGATGCTTTTAACGATAGGTTCGATACCGCTATTTTGATCTCTGGTGATAGTGATTTAGTTCCACCAATAAAGGCAATTCATAATCAGTTTAATATAAAAAAGCCGTTAGTGTGTTTTTCCCACCTGAAAGGCATAACATTACCGTGGCAGGAGCTGCAAAAGGTTCTCAAATTATTGGCAAGAAAAAAATAAAAGACAATCAATTTCCATTAACAGTAACGAAAATTGGTGGCTACGTATTAACAAAACCAGAAAATTGGTAGCCAGATATTATTAGTAAACAACCCCAATGGCTCAGATATATTCCCACAAAGACAAGAAAATAATTGTCCTGAGATTGCTTCGTGCCTCGCAATTACAGTTTTAATTCCTATCCCCAACCCTTTCCAAAGGAAAGGGTGACTGAACGGGAATATAATAACGGATAATTATTTTGCGGAAATCTAAGGAATCTAAGAAGTCTAAAATCTAACAATCTAAGTTGTCTGTTTTGCGTGAGGGGGTGAAGAGGAAAGCCCACAGACAAGTGAAGCGAAAGCGGAACTTGGCGAGGACTTGCAGCGGAACACCCGACCGAGTTTAGAGATTGCTTCATTCTTCGCAATGACGTTCAAAACGAGGGCACGCCCAAATGAAAATTATTATTCTATTCCAGGTTTTGGAAACCCGTTAGGTATGAGAGTCAATTAAATAAGAATCTGAAATAAATTCAGATTAAACGATTAACCTTTTCTACCCGATTAACCGATTAACCGCATCAACGATTAAACTTTTCTTCACGAATAAACCTACCCGTGATACACCCGAGAAGCAATGATTTTGCCATCTCGCACAATTAGCACTTCTGCCACGAGCATATTTTCTTCGCCTGCAACAGAACGAATATACTCCATGAAAACCCGATCGCCATTTGCGGTAAGCGAAGTCACTTTGTAGTTCAAACTCGGCAAACGGTCAAACGCATCTTGCCACCATTCTCGCAACGCTTGTTTTCCAACTACCAAACCGTTGGTTTCTGGTTTGTGAATTTTCAATTTGGGACTGTAATGTTCTGCATCGTCATCATATAGAGATAAAAGTTGCTCCAAATTGTGATTGTTGAAAGCATCAAACCATTTGAAAGCGATAGATTGTAAATTTTCTGGGGTCATTGTTTTTTCTGTTAAATCAAAATTCCCGCTTCAATTAGAGCAGGAATTTTTATGTTTTAATCTTTATTAATTGGAATTTAAACCTGAAAATTAAGAATTTTTCAAGTTAATAATTTCTTGTTCTGTCAACATTCTCCAATTTCCACGAGGTAAATTTTTCTTTGTTAAACCAGCAAAAGCAACTCT
>CANFVB010000090.1 GCA_947450355.1 Bacteroidota bacterium | reverse complement strand
TTTCCAACTGCTTTTTTAGTATCGGTTGTGGCTTGTTTTGGCGCTTTCTTTGGAACTGCACCGTGTAAAACTTCGATATATATAAATCGGTCACAGGCAACGATGAAGGAATTTGGTGTTTTCTTTTCTCCAATTCCAATGACTTTCATTCCTGATTCTCGTAAGCGAATTGCCAAACGAGTAAAGTCGGAATCGCTGGAAACTATGCAAAAACCATCGACTTTATCGGAATATAATAAGTCCATTGCATCGATAATCATTGCGGAATCCGAGGAGTTTTTCCCCACGGTATAACTGTATTGTTGAATAGGAGTGATGGCATGTTCTAACAAAACTGATTTCCAACCGTTGGCATTTGGTTTGGTCCAATCGGCGTAAATGCGTTTGGTTGTTGGTGTTCCGTATTTTGCGATTTCTTCCATCATTCCTTTTACATTGCTGTAGGGAACGTTGTCGGCATCAATTAATACGGCGAGTTTTAATTCTTTGGTGATTTGTGACATAGTTTAAAGTCTAAATATACATCAAAGGTACAAAGTTTCTCATTAATTGGATGCCCTAGCCCAGATAGAAATGGAAATCCTGCGCTTTTTTGCGCAGATTGCAATGGATAGCTGGAAATAGCTCCTAAAAAAAAGTAGGATTTAAGACCTATATTAAGGTAGAAATATTTATTTTTGCAGCACTTTAAGATTAACAATTTTTTTCAAAATACAAGATGGTAAAAGATTTATTCGAAAGAATTCAGAACAATAAAGGGCCTTTAGGAAAATGGGCATCTCAAGCGGAAGGTTATTTTGTTTTTCCAAAATTAGAAGGGGAATTAGGGCCGCGAATGAAATTTCAAGGAAAAGACATTTTGAACTGGAGTTTGAACGATTATTTAGGTCTTGCAAATCACCCAGAAGTTAGAAAAGCGGATGCTGATGCAGCCATTGAATATGGTGCTGCGTACCCGATGGGAGCAAGAATGATGAGCGGTCACACGAAATATCACGAACAATTGGAGCAAGAATTGGCGGCTTTTGTAATGAAAGAATCGGCTTATTTATTGAATTTTGGGTACCAAGGAATTATGTCAACTATTGACGCTTTGGTGACGCGAAATGACGTGATTGTGTATGATGTTGATGCGCACGCTTGTATTATTGACGGGGTTCGTTTGCATAGTGGAAAGCGTTTTACCTACCGTCATAACGACGTGGAAAGTATGGAAAAAAACTTGCAACGTGCCACAAAATTAGCCGAAACTACGGGTGGAGGAATTCTTTTTATTACGGAAGGTGTTTTCGGAATGCGAGGACAACAAGGGAAATTGAAGGAAGTTGTGGAAATGAAGAAAAAGTACAATTTCCGATTGTTAGTTGACGATGCGCACGGTTTTGGAACACTTGGAAAAACAGGTGCTGGAGCAGGCGAGGAGCAAGGAGTTCAGGATGAAATTGATGTTTATTTTTCGACTTTTGCAAAATCGATGGCGAATATTGGTGCATTTGTAGCTGCTGACAAAGAGATAATTGATTACTTAAAATATAACTTGCGTTCGCAAATGTTTGCCAAAGCATTGCCGATGATTCAAACGATTGGTTCTTTGAAACGATTGGAATTGTTGCGTAATTCATCTGAAATTAAAGATAAATTATGGGTAAATGTGAATGCATTACAAAACGGATTGAAGGAAAAAGGATTTAATATTGGTGATACAAATACTTGTATTACACCAGTTTACCTTGAAGGAAGTGTTCCTGAAGCAATGATTATGGTGAATGATTTGAGAGAGAATTACGGAATTTTCTTGTCGATTGTGATTTATCCGGTTATTCCAAAAGGGATAATTTTGTTGCGAATGATTCCAACAACTTCGCATACTTTGTCGGATGTTGATGAAACATTAACGGCTTTTGAAGCGATTCGAGAAAAATTAGAAAACGGTACGTATAAAGAAATTGCAGATAGAACTACGGTTGATTTGGATGCTTAAATTTTAGTGTTCAGTGTTCAGTTTTTTAGTGTTCAGTTAGAATATAAAATCCATTCGTTTTTGCGAGTGGATTTTTTTTTTGAATACAGATTGAATGATTTGTACTCTAGTCTTAATCAATTACAACTATTTGGATAACTCTAAAACTTAATTTTTGATTAAAAGTTTGATTAATAGCTTGATTAAGAAAATTAAAAAACATAAGTTTGGAGCCTTTTTAAACAATAATTCCTTACCTATGAAAATAAAGTACACAATTAAATCACTTTTATTAGTTTCGTTCATCTGTTTAACATCACTTTCCTTTGGTCAAAACTCTGTTGTTTCCCAAAAGAGAACCCCATCTGGAAAAATCCGTTGTTATACTAATGAATATGAGCAATACTTGCAAGCAAAAGATCCTCAAAGAGAAACAAGAGAAGAATTTGAAAAATGGATTGCTCCAAAAATCGCAGAAGCAAATTTGAATACTACCAACAGAAATGTGAATGCTGTTATTTATATTCCGGTTGTAATTCACATTATTCACAATGGTGATGCTTTAGGGGCGAATGAAAACATTACCGATGCCCAAGCATTATCACAAATTACTGTTTTGAACCAAGATTTTAGAAAAATGCTTGCAACTCCAGGGTATAACACGAATCCTGTTGGAGCTGATATGGAAATCCAGTTTGTAATGGCGCAAAGAAAACCAGATAATGTGACCGCTACAAACGGAATTGACAGGGTTCAAAAAACAACCGCAAGTTATGCATCCATGACTTCTGTAGAAACTTTGAAAAGTCAAACTTCTTGGGATCCTACGAAATATTTTAA
Source organism: Bacteroidota bacterium (assembly GCA_947450355.1). Taxonomy (GTDB): domain Bacteria; phylum Bacteroidota; class Bacteroidia; order Flavobacteriales; family Flavobacteriaceae; genus Flavobacterium. The sequence goes on along the minus strand of CANFVB010000090.1, from coordinate 5,639 downwards.
TATTTGGACTGTTTTCTTTTCAAATACTTCGAGTGCTGAAATGTATGGCACACTTGGATATGCACAATTTCCAAGTTCATCTGGATTATCTGGATTGAATGCAAATGAAGGAGCCGCCAATACCGATGGATTAGTAGTTGATTATAGATGTTTTGGGACTGCGGCTATTGCACCTGGTCCTTATTTTTCTGGATATGACGGTGGTAGAACTGCTACACACGAAATAGGACATTGTTTTGGTTTATTGCATATTTGGGGAGACGGAACAGGCGTTGAATCTACTAATACTCCTGATTGTACTGCAACTGATTATTGTGCTGATACACCTCAAGCTGGTTGGGAACATTATACTTGTGGAACTTTTAACACTTGTCCTTCAGTTCCAGGAAATGATATGCCAGAAAACTATATGGATTATACACCTGATAGTTGTATGAATATCTTTACATTAAATCAAAAAGGACGAGTTGCAGCCGTAATGGCGATTTGTCCAAGAAGAGCAACTTTGGCAACTTCAAATGCAGCGACCCCATTAGGGATTACTGATTTTGAATTCAATTCAATTAGCATATATCCAAATCCAACACATGATCTATTAAATATTTCATTAAAAGGTGCTGAATTGCCAAATAGTATTATAATTTATAATGCATTAAGTCAAGTGGTTTTATCGAAAAATGTATCGAATACCAATGACTTGATTGTTAATACAAGCAGTTATAGCAACGGAATTTATTTTATAAAAGTGATAAAAGACGGAGCTTCTAAAATGGTTCGTTTTATAAAAGAATAAGTTGTTTAAAATCAATAGATACAGAAAGGGCTAATTAATTTTAGTCCTTTTTTTATTGCATCAACCCATCATTTTTCTTTTTCTAACCAACAACCAAATCACTATTGGCGCTCCAAAAATAGATGTTACCGCATTTATTGGTAAAATAATTTCTGTGCCTGGAACTTGGGAAATGATATCACAAATTAACATTATTATAGCCCCAAAAAGTAAGGTACTCCAAAATAATATTTTGTGATTACTGGTTTGAAATACTAATTTGGCAATGTGAGGAACTGCAAGCCCAATAAAAGCGATAGGTCCTGCAAAAGCGGTAATGCTTCCTGCCAATAAACTGGTTGCAAAAATGATGATGTATTTGGTTTTTTTGTAATTCATTCCAAGGCTTTTTGCATAATTTTCACCCAATAATAATGCGTTTAATGGTTTGATACTTAAAACACTTAAAAGCAATCCTAAAACAACGCAAAAGCATAAAATGGCAATTGAATTCCAAGATAAATTTCCAAGATTTCCCAAAGACCAAAAGGTGAATTTCTGAAGTTGTTCAGCAGTACTGAAATAGGTTAAACTACCAACAATAGCACTTGTTAAACTCCCAAACATCAACCCAACAATTAAGATTGCCATTGTATCCCGAAGTCGTTGTGCAATTGCTAATACTGACAATAAAACCAAGAAACTGCCTGCACTTGAAGCGAGTATGATTCCATAAGAAGAAAGGAAAAATACTGAAAGAAAAGGGGGCAAAAAAGCGGCACCTAATATCACAATTGCAACGCCCAAACTGGCTCCAGAACTGAGTCCTAAAACATAAGGTCCCGCCAGTGGATTTCTGAATAATGTTTGCATCAATAATCCGCTAATTGAAAGCCCAATTCCTATTAATATTGCTACAATTGCTTTTGGTAATCTGTAATTTAAAATGATATAATTCCACGATTCTTTGCTACAACTTCCTTTGATAATGCTATTGAAAATGTCTCTTACTGGAATAGTTATGGAACCCAAACTAATATTGAGTAAAAACAACAAAACAACCCCTAAAATTAGAGTTGAAAAAAGTAACGTATTTTTATTTGTATTCTTCAAATTATTCTAATTTTTGAAAGAAAAAAGGTTTGTAATTGGGCAATAATTCAGGATGAAATATTTTTATTAAATCTTTCAAAACCAAATCGGGGCGGGCAGAAGCTAATTCAAAATATAGAATTCCACCTTTTGCACCTTTATTTATCGCATACGAATATACTTTTTTATTTTTGAAACTTGAAAATTCAGCATAATGTGGATTGATGTCGCTCATTTGTTTCAACGAGGAAAAATCGCCTGGGGCAATCCAAAAAGTGGCGTTTTGAGCTTTATCTAAAATGGTTTCAAAGGGCAAAGACAAACTTCCAGAACCTTTCGTTTCTTTCCATAAATAATTGGATTTCGCATCTTTCAAAAACACAGAAACCCAACTTTCACCTTGCGGAACATACCATTGATCTTGAAACATTGCGCCACTAAGAACGGTTGGTTTTTGAGTTGTATTTTCGGCTAAAGCCAAAGCATTTTTGTAATTATTTTCAATTGTATTAAAAAGGGTATTTGCCTTAGCATCCAATCCGTATAAAGCTCCGAAAAACTTAATCCATTCTGCTTTTCCCAAGGGTGACTGCTCTGTCCAATCGCCATTAATCAATACGTTCAGCCCGCTTTTTTGTAAATTATCAATTGTTGGATTACAGTTATTGATACCAAAACTGACAATTACGTCGGGTTTCATATCAATTAAAATTTCGGTATTCAGACTTTCATTGTTTCCTACTTCTCGAACTTTTCCGGCATCAATTCTTTTTCTGGTTTTTGCAGATGAAATAAAATTGGTACTTGGAAAACCTACCAATGTGTTTTCTACATTCAACATTTCAAGCGATGGAATATGTGTTGTAGAAGTCACCACAATCGATTGAATTGGAACAGAAATCACCGTAAATTGCTTTAAACTATCAGGAATAATTCCGTTTTTTTCTTTTAAAACATAAGTGAATCCAGTAGTTGCTTCGGGCCAAGGTTTTGTAATTTTCATTACGGAATAGCCGTCATATTTATAAATTTCTAAACCTTTGGCATACTTTACGCTATTGGCGGAAGCCGAAAATGGAGCTGAATTTTTCTCGTTAATTTGTTTGCATCCCAAAAGAATAAAAAATAATGTACAAGCGAAAACGAGAAGGAAATTGGATTTCATAGGTTTACTTAAAAAGTTTTACAAATGTAAAAGTTATGTTTGTTTTATTTACTTAAATCTAAAATAATATTCAAAATAATGGAATCATAATCCTATATTTGCATCCGTAATAAGGTTGCTGTTTTAGTATAAACTGCATTAAAAGGGAAACAGGTGAAGGATTTCGCACTTGAGATTTAGAATTTTATCATTCACAAATCATCAAAAAAAGCAAATCATAATTCCTGTGCTGTTCCCGCAACTGTAAGCTAATAAGCTTGTTGTTATCTACAAAACCACTGTTTTTAATTGTAGATTTTAGAATTTTGAGTATAGATTTTTTCAATCTTAAATCAAAAATTAGAAATCTAAAATGGAATGGGAAGGTCAACAACAAGACGCAAGCCAGGAGACCTGCCTATTACGTCGAGTATCAAACTTTCGGGAAAAAAGGTTTGGGTATGGTAAATTCTATACTTTTCTCCCCACTTTATTAAAATTATTATTAACGAAAAATGAACAAAAAAATGATTCGCTTCAGTGCGTTCACATTGCTATTTGCTATGAACACTTATGCACAAGCACCAACTCCAAAACAACTTGATGAGGTTGTAATTTCCGATTCTAAATTTGCTTTGCCAAAAGAAAAATCTGGAAAAGTGATTGTAAAAATTAATGCTGCCGAATTGGCTAAAAAAGCAGGACAATCTGTAGCTTCAATATTAAGTACCGTTGTGGGACTTGAAGTCAATGGAAATCAGAGTAGTGCGGGTAAAAATTTAGGGTATTATGTTCGTGGTGGACGAAACCGCCAAACCCTAATTTTGATTGATGGAATTCCTGTAACAGATGCATCAGGAGTAAATTTAGAATATGATTTGCGATTAATTTCTGCTGAACAAGTTGAAAGTATTGAAGTGATGAAAGGCGCTGCAAGCACACTTTACGGTTCAGGAGCAGCTGCCGGAGTAATCAATATTACATTAAAAAAAGCCAGCAAAAAGGAAGTTTCGGGGAATGTATATAGTAGTTTAGGCACACAAACAACGGCTGACAATACCAATTACAGACCTCAAGATTTTAATCAAGGATTGGGTTTGAATGGTACTATTGGTAAAATTAATTATTTTGCAACTTTAAATAGTGTAGAAACTAAAGGTATTTCCGAAGCAAAAGGCGTTGATTTTGAAGAAGATCATTTTTCTAAAATTACAACTTTAGTGAAAATAGGTTTTGCTCCTACAAAGAAACTATCCTTTGATTTTTTCACGAATTACGACCGTATTAAAAACAATTATGATGGGTATTACGATAATTTCACTTCAGCGGATACTCCTGTAAATGTGGCAACATCGGAGCAATTCCGATTTGGTTTTTCTCCAAAATACAAATACAACAAAGGGGAATTCGTTTTGAATTCAGGGTTTACTTCTATTGAAAGAAAATATACGGCATTCAATAGTTGGACGAATTCTATAGACAATAGTTTGTACGCTTCCAAAAGTGTTAGTGCTGATGCATTTAATAAATACACGTTTTCAAATCAGTTTTTCCTGATTTTAGGAAGCCAATTTCAGTTTAATGAAATGGAAGCCAAATCGGAAACTATTTATAAAGAAAATTCCAAATTCAATTCAATTGACACTTATTTTACAGCGGTTTACAATTCAGATTTTGGTTTGAATATCAATGCTGGATCACGTTACAATCTGCACAACATTTACAAAAATTATGCTGTTTACAATTTCAATCCGTCGTATTCGTTTTCGAAATTACCATTGAAAATTGTAGCTTCTTACAGTACAGCGTATATCACGCCAAGTTTGTATCAGTTGTATTCACCTTACGGAAACCTAGCGTTAACACCCGAAAAAAATAGTACCCTTGAAAGTGGTTTTGAAGTAGTTTTTTTAAATAAAAAAGTGACTTTGAACACGGTTGGATTTTATAGAGAAGAAAATAATTCTATTGGTTTTTATACCAATCCTGTGACTTGGGCTTCTAATTATGTGAATGTTTACGGAACTTACAATGCCAAAGGAATAGAAACAATGCTTTCGGTTTCGGCTTCAGAAAAGTTGAAATTCAATGCCAATTATACCTTTACGCAAGTGGAAGAACCGTTGCAACGATTGATTCCAAAACACAAAGGAAACCTTTCTTTAGTTTATGAATTTTCTGAAAAAGCTACATTTAATTTGGCATATCAATATGTTGACAAACGAAAAGATGCGTTTTTTGATGGCGGAACCAGTGCCGTAACTCCAACTCTAGTAATTTTAGATGCCTATGAGTTAGTAAATGCAATTGGAAATTTTGAAATCATCAAAAACAGATTGAATGTATTTGTATCTGTGAATAATATTTTCAATGCCGATTTCACAGAAGCTATTGGGTACAGCACTCGTGGTAGAAATTTTAAAATTGGTTTGAATGTGATGTTCTAAAAAGCAGCAAATTTTTTATTCAAAACCCCAATCTATTTTTTAGACTGCCCCCAAAAAGTTAGACACTATTTGGGGGTATTTTTATGGAAAGAAAAGTAAAGTATGATTATGCGTTTAAACTTGAATGTGTAAAATTAGTTTTAGAAAAGCATTATTCTTGCAACTATGCTTCAATAGAAAAAGG
>CANFVB010000089.1 GCA_947450355.1 Bacteroidota bacterium | reverse complement strand
TGAAGAGGCATATCAAAAAGCATTTGACGGAATGGACCAACATAATGCTTGGGATTTTGAAACGCAATACAAGCAAATTTTGTTCAAATTGAAGTTGGAAGATTTCAAATTGAAAGTCAAAAATCTTTCGGGTGGACAGAAAAAAAGATTGTCATTGGCGATTATTTTGATTAATCGTCCTGACTTATTAATTCTTGATGAACCTACGAATCACTTGGATTTAGAGATGATTGAGTGGTTGGAAAGTTATTTTGCTAAAGAAAATATTACGTTGTTTATGGTGACGCACGACCGTTTCTTTTTAGAGCGCGTTTGTAATGAAATCATTGAATTGGACAACGGAAAAATATACCAATACAAAGGAAATTATTCTTATTATTTAGAGAAAAAAGAAGAGCGAATTGCATCGGAAAATTCAAGTGTGGACAAAGCGCAAAACTTGTTTGTGAAAGAATTGGAATGGATGCGCCGCCAGCCAAAAGCTAGAACTTGCAAGAGTAAATCGCGTCAGGATGATTTTTATGAAATTAAGGAAAAAGCACAAAGTCGCCGTCGGGAAAATGTGGTAGAATTGGAAATTAATATGGAACGTATGGGAAGCAAAATTATTGAGCTTCACAAAATTTCCAAGAAATTCAAGGATCACGTGATTTTGGATAATTTCAATTTTGATTTTCAACGTGGCGAACGCATTGGGATTATTGGTAAAAATGGAACTGGAAAATCTACTTTTTTGAACTTGCTGACGGGAACACTTCCGCTGGATAGTGGGAAAGTGGTTGTGGGCGATACGATAAAAATTGGGTATTACACGCAAAGTGGTATTAATCCAAAACCGGGGCAGCGTGTGATTGATGTGATTAAGGAATACGGCGAATATATTCCGTTGACGAAAGGGAAAATTATTTCGGCTTCGCAATTATTGGAACGGTTTTTATTTGACAGCAAAAAGCAATATGATTATGTAGAGAAATTAAGTGGTGGCGAGTTAAAACGTTTGTATTTATGTACGGTTTTGATTCAGAATCCTAACTTTTTGATTCTTGATGAGCCAACGAATGATTTGGATATTGTGACGTTGAATGTTTTGGAAAGTTTCCTTTTGGATTATCCTGGTTGCTTGTTGGTGGTTTCGCACGACAGGTATTTTATGGATAAAATCGTTGATAATTTATTTGTTTTTAGAGGTCAAGGCGTAATAGAAAATTTCCCTGGAAATTATTCTGATTTTAGAGCGTATGAAGACAGTGCTGATGTGGCGCAAAAAGAGATTGCTTCGAATCTCGCAATGACAGCAAAAAACGATTGGAAGCAAAACAATCCAACTGGAAATTTGACTTTTAATGAACAGAAAGAATTTCAGAAAATTGAAAGAGAAATCAAGGATTTAGAAATTGACAAAGCCAAAATTGAGCAATTATTCTCAGATGGAAAAGTGGATGAAAATGATATTGAGAAAAAGGCAAATGAATTGAAAAACATCATTACCAAAATGGAAGCAAAAGAGGAACGATGGTTTGAGCTTTCGAGTAAAATGGAAACTACTAACTAAAATTACCAGATAGAAGATACAAATTTTTTATATTTTTTTAACAATTTTAGAACTTTAATAAATTATTAATGTTACCGTTAGTTTCATAAAAATTCATAATTCGTTCAAAAAATATTCAAATTGTATTTTTTCAATTCAATTTATACTTACATTTGTAATTCAGAATTCAATTATGAAAACATTTTTAAACAATACTTGGTGGTGGAACAGCTTACGTCATTCGTCGTGAAGAGTTTACTTATAGGTATATTTTAAATCAAATAAATATCAAAAAGGGCTTGTCATCACGACAAGCCCTTTTTTTATTCAAAAAATACAAAAACAAACTATGGAAATTTATAAATTCAAAACAACTTACAAGAAAATTCTCGCCGACACCATCACGCCCGTGAGTGTATATTTAAAAATACGTGATAAATTTGCCAACAGTTTGCTGCTTGAAAGTAGCGATTATCACGCTAACGACAATAGTTTCTCGTATATTTGTTGCAATCCAATTGCGTCAATAAAAATTGCAAATGAAACCATTTATAAAACATTTCCAGATGGAACTTCAAACGCAATTGCAATTGATGAAAATTCAAATATTCCAAAAATAATAGAAGAATTTGCCAATCAATTTCAATCCGAAAACAACGATTTTAAATTCATCAATAACGGATTGTTTGGCTATATTTCTTATGATGCCGTTCGCTATTTTGAAAATATCGAAATCAATAAAAAAGATAATGATTTGCAAATTCCTGATATTTATTATGCCATTTATCAGAATATCATCGCAATCAATCACTTCAAAAACGAAGCTTTTATATTTTGCCATTCCATCACAGAAAACAATAATATTGAAACTATAGAAAACCTGCTTCAAAACAAAAGTTTTGCTTCGTATTCTTTTTCAAAAACAGGAGATAAAAAATCTAATTTAACCGATTCTGAATTTATTGATAATGTAAAATTAGCCAAGAAACACTGCTTTCGTGGCGACGTTTTTCAACTCGTATTATCACGTCGCTTTTCGCAAGGTTTTAAAGGCGACGAATTCAATGTTTATAGAGCGTTACGAAGCATAAATCCATCGCCCTATTTGTTTTATTTTGATTATGGCGATTTCAAAATAATGGGTTCATCACCCGAAGCACAACTAATTGTAAAAGACCGAAAAGCAGAAATTCACCCGATTGCAGGGACTTTTAGAAGAACTGGAAATGACGAAAAAGATGCGGCACTAGCCAAAAATTTATCCGAAGATGAAAAAGAAAATGCCGAACATATTATGTTAGTCGATTTGGCTCGAAACGATTTAAGCAGAAACGGACACCAAGTAAAAGTCGAGAAATACAGGGAAGTTCAGTTTTTTTCGCACGTAATTCATTTGGTTTCAAAAGTCATAGGTTTATTGCACGAAAAAGCAACAACAATGCAAGTAGTTGCCGATACATTTCCAGCAGGAACTTTATCGGGAGCGCCAAAACACAAAGCGATGCAACTTATCGAAAAATATGAAAAAACAAATCGGAATTTCTATGGTGGTGCCATCGGATTTATGGATTTTAATGGAAATTTTAATCACGCCATTATGATACGTACTTTTTTGAGTAAAAATCATAAATTGCACTATCAAGCTGGAGCAGGAATTGTATCCGATTCTATTGAAGAAAATGAAATGCAAGAAGTTTATAATAAATTAGCAGCATTGGATAAAGCATTGGAAATAGCGGAAATAATATAGTCCCCACCCCAACCCTCCCCAAAGGGAAGGGAGCCAAAACGGAAAAAAAATAGAAGAAAAAATAGAAGAAAAATAATGTGATTCCTCCTGCGTCGGAATGACAAAAAGGTAAAAGAAATAAATATAAAGAAATAAATAAAAATAACATTTAAAGATTAAACAATTTAATATTCAAAGATTACAAAAACAACTAAATTTTCAATCATTCAATCATTCAAAATTTCAATTTTAATACTTTACTATGAAAAAAATAATAGTCATCGATAATTACGATAGTTTCACCTACAATTTGGTGCATTATTTAGAAGATTTAAACTGCGAAGTAGCCGTTTATAGAAACGACGAATTTGACATTGAAGAACTTCAGAAATTTGATAAAATACTACTTTCACCAGGGCCAGGAATCCCGGATGAAGCGGGTTTACTCAAAGAAGTAATCAAAACCTATTCGGCTACAAAAAGCATTCTCGGAGTTTGTTTAGGACAACAAGCCATCGCGGAAGTATTTGGCGGAAGCCTTATCAATCTTGAAAAAGTGTATCACGGAGTAGCCACAAATATCAAAATTCAAGTGCAAGACGAACCTTTATTTAAAGGTTTAGAATCTGAAATTGAAGTCGGGAGATACCATTCGTGGGTGGTAAATCCAACTGATTTTCCTGAAGTTTTAGAAATCACATCATTAGATGAAAACGGGCAAATTATGTCATTGAGACACCGGACTTTTGATGTTCGTGCCGTTCAATTTCATCCTGAAAGTATTTTGACACCGCACGGAAAAAAGATTTTAGAAAACTGGGTTGCACAATAAACGAAGATTTCAATAGCTACATTATTTATATTTAACAAAATGAAACACATACTTAACCGACTTATTAATCACGAAGTACTTTCAAAATTAGAAGCCAAAGATGTTTTGGTAAATATTTCCAACGGAAGTTATAATACAAGCCAAATTGCAAGTTTCTTGACCGTTTATATGATGAGAAACATTACAATTAATGAGTTGGCAGGATTTCGGGAAGCTTTATTGGAGTTATGTATTTCTGTTGATTTATCAAATTATAATACCATCGATTTGTGCGGAACTGGTGGCGATGGAAAAGACACTTTCAATATTTCAACATTGGCTTCGTTTGTAACTGCTGGAGCTGGAGTTAAAGTTGCAAAACACGGAAATTACGGCGTTTCCTCAATCTCAGGTTCGAGTAATGTAATGGAAATTCTTGGTGTAAAATTCAGTAATGACAATGCTTATTTGGAAAAATGCATCGATCAAGCTGGAATTTGCATTCTTCACGCGCCACTATTTCATCCAGCAATGAAAAATGTAGGTCCTATTCGTAAAGAATTGGCAGTAAAAACGTTCTTCAATATGCTAGGTCCAATGGTAAATCCTTCATTTCCACAGAATCAATTGGTGGGTGTTTTCAATCTTGAATTGGCAAGAATGTACAGTTATTTATATCAAAATACGACTACCAATTTTACAATTTTGCACAGTTTAGACGGTTATGACGAAATTTCGTTGACTGGAAATACCAAAACCATTACAAATGCAATGGAAGGAATGTTGAAACCCGAAGATTTTGGAGTTTCAATTTTAAAGCAAAATGAAATTCAAGGCGGAACTACCATCGAAGAATCGGCTAAATTATTTATGAATATAATAGAAGGCAAAGGAACTGACGCACAGAACAATGTAGTTTGTGCCAATGCTGGAATGGCAATTGCAACCGTTAATTCACTCTCACCAATTCAGGGATTTGAAATTGCAAAAGAAAGTTTGTTGTCAGGAAAAGCACTTTTAGCATTAAATAAATTGCAACAATTAAGCAAATAAGAATCGATTATGAATATTTTAGATAAAATAATTACAAGTAAGAAAAAAGAAGTGCTTCTCAAAAAATCAATTATTCCAATAAATGAATTTGAGAAATCTATACTTTTTGAACGCAAAACCGTATCATTAAGCAACAATTTAATTCATAGTTCTACTGGAATTATTGCGGAACACAAAAGACGTTCCCCATCAAAAGGAGAAATAAATTATGCGTTTTCTGTTGAGGAAGTTGTGCAAGGATATGAAAATGCAGGGGTTTGTGGGATTTCTGTATTAACAGATTCCACCTATTTTGGAGGTTCTTTAGACGATTTAATTTTTGCGAGAGCAACAACAAATCTTCCACTTTTGCGAAAAGAATTCATCGTTGACGAATACCAGATCATAGAAGCCAAAGCGTATGGAGCTGATGTGATTTTGTTAATTGCTGCAGTTTTATCCGCTAATGAAATAAAAATATTATCTGAATTAGCACAGTCTTTAGGAATGGAAGTGTTGCTTGAAGTTCACAATTTAGAGGAATTACAAAAGTCAATTATGCCAAGTTTAAATATGATTGGTGTCAATAATCGAAATCTAAAAACGTTTGAAGTAGGATTGAACATTAGCAAAGAATTGGCTTCGGAAATTCCTACCGATTTTGTAAAAATTTCAGAAAGTGGCATTGCTACAATTGAAGCCATCAACGAACTAAAATCGTATGGTTACAAAGGATTTTTAATTGGTGAAAATTTTATGAAAACCGAAAATGCAGGGAAAGCAGCAAAAGAATTTTTAGCCCCCTAACCCCCAAAGGGGGAAAGTAAGAAATGATAAAATTATGCTTAATACTTAAAATGACAAAATTATGGACAATCTAGACGTTTCGGCTCCCTCTCCTTTGGAGAGGGCTGGGGTGAGGATTAAGATTTGTGGAATGAAATTCCTCGAAAATATCCTTGAAGTAGGTGCGCTACTACCCGACTTTATGGGCTTTATTTTCTGGGAAAAATCCAGTCGCTATTTTGATAGTGAAATTCCAATGCTGCCAAAAACGATTAAAAAAGTTGGCGTATTTGTTGACGAATCATTTGAAATTATAGTTTCTAAAATTGATAAACACAAATTAGATTGTATTCAATTACACGGAAATGAAACAGTTGAATTTTGTCAAAAAATAAAAGAGTTACCAATCGAAATCATCAAAGTTTTTTCTATAAAAGACAACTTTGATTTTGAAATTCTAAATGAATTTGAAAGTGTTTGCGATTATTTTCTATTTGATACAAAAGGGGAATTACCTGGTGGAAACGGCACCACTTTCGATTGGAATCTGTTGAAAAAATATCCGTCAAATATACCTTTTTTCTTAAGTGGTGGAATCGGAATTGAAGAAATAAATTTACTAAAAGATATGAATTTACCAATTTACGGCATCGATGTAAATAGCAAGTTTGAAACACAACCTGGATTAAAAAACACAGAATTATTAAAATCGTTTCAATCACAAATTGGAATTTAAACTACAAGAAAAATGAGCTATCACGTTAATGAAAATGGGTTTTACGGGAATTATGGCGGTGCTTTTATTCCCGAAATGTTATTCCCAAATGTGGAGGAATTGCGTCTTAATTATTTAAAAATTACAGCCGAACCTTCCTTCCAAATTGAATTTGAAGCCCTACTAAAAGACTTCGTTGGACGTCCTACCCCACTCTATTTTGCGGAGCGTTTGTCAAAGGAATACAACACGAAAATCTACCTAAAAAGAGAAGATTTATGTCATACTGGCGCACATAAAATCAACAATACAATTGGGCAAATTTTGGTGGCAAAACGACTTGGAAAAACTAGAATTATTGCTGAAACTGGCGCTGGTCAACACGGCGTTGCAACCGCTACCGTTTGTGCTTTAATGGGTTTGGAATGCATCGTTTATATGGGTGAAATCGACATCAAACGCCAAGCGCCAAACGTGGCAAGAATGAAAATGTTGGGTGCCGAAGTTCGTCCCGCAACTTCGGGTTCAAAAACCTTGAAAGATGCCACAAATGAAGCCATTCGTGATTGGATTAACAACCCCGAAAACACCTATTATATCATCGGTTCCGTAGTGGGACCACACCCGTATCCTGATATGGTGGCCCGTTTTCAAGCTGTAATTTCAAAGGAAATTAAAACGCAATTATTCGAGAAAGAAGGGCGTGAAAATCCCGATTATGTCATCGCTTGCGTTGGTGGCGGAAGCAACGCTGCAGGAACTTATTACCACTTTTTAGACGAAAATGACGTTCAAATTATCGCTGTCGAAGCGGCTGGAAAAGGCATCCATTCGGGTGAAAGTGCCGCAACTTCTGCATTGGGTAAAATTGGCGTTATTCACGGCAGTAAAACCCTTTTAATGCAAACTGACGATGGTCAAATTACCGAGCCGTATTCCATTTCCGCAGGATTGGATTACCCTGGTGTAGGCCCTATGCACGCTCATTTATACGAAACAAAACGGGCTCAATTTATCTCAATTACCGATGAAGATGCTATGAATTGGGGCATCAAATTATCCCAAACCGAAGGCATAATTCCAGCGATTGAAACCGCCCACGCCTTTGCAATTTTGGACGAAATGAAGTTCAAACCCACCGATATTTTGGTCATCAATTTATCGGGGCGCGGCGACAAAGATTTGAACACTTATATCGATTATTTCAAACTTTAATTGGGCGTTTCCCCAAGTCCTGAAAAAAAATTCAGGACTTGGGGTCGGGCAGTCCGCTGTATCCACGATATTGCTTCGTGCCGAGCAATACCGCGGGATGCCGCTTCCATCCCTAACGCACATCCTAACAACAATACAACTATTATGAAAAATAGAATTTCAAACACGTTACAGGAAAACAAAAAACTGCTTTCTATTTACTTTTCTGCAGGTTATCCAAATCTAAATGACACGGTTCAAATCATACAAGATTTAGAAAAAAGTGGCGTAGATATGATTGAAATTGGATTGCCATTTAGTGATCCATTAGCCGATGGACCAACCATTCAAGAAAGTTCTACACTTGCAATTCAAAATGGAATGACAACCCAATTATTGTTCAGCCAATTGGAAAACATCAGAGAAACAATGTCAATACCGTTGTTAATTATGGGTTATTTCAATCCAATTTTACAATATGGCGTGGAAAAATTCTGTGAAAAATGTGCAGAAATTGGAATTGACGGACTTATAATTCCTGATTTACCCGTTGCCATTTACGATGAGAATTATAAAGCAATCTTTGAAAAAAACGGGATTTTCAATGTGTTTCTAATTACGCCACAAACTTCAGAAAGTAGAATACGCTACATCGACAG
>CANFVB010000088.1 GCA_947450355.1 Bacteroidota bacterium | reverse complement strand
CCTTTTGATGCAATTGATAATACGGGTGTTATGTTGCCTTTATTTACAGAAGTATGTGAAAAAGGGTTTAAAAAACAAGAAACACCAATTCAGATTGTAGATTTCTTTGCTACTAAATACATGGATAACGCTTCTGAATCTGAGCGAATCGATTTGATGTTTCGTTTTATTCAATATATTGAAAGACAAATCGTGCTTTTTGATGCGATTGAAGACGCTGCCTTTTCTGTCGTAAATAACTTGGAAGGAAGAGGTTCGTTGCGCGATATTAAAGAAATGGCTGAAGAAAAGGAAAGGACCAATGAACTGAAAGATTTCTTAGGTAATTTTAATGTAAGACCAGTTTTAACGGCACATCCAACGCAATTTTACCCAGGAACAGTTTTGGGAATTATCACCGATTTAACGGATGCAATTCGCGAAGATGATTTACTTAAAATCAAACAATTGTTATCTCAATTAGGGAAAACGCCTTTTATAAAATCAGAAAAACCAACGCCTTTTGATGAAGCGGTAAGTTTGATTTGGTATTTGGAAAACGTTTTCTACGAAACTATTGGAGAAATGATGTTGTATTTGCAAAAGAATATTTTTCAAGACAACGAAATTAATAACCCAATTTTCAATTTAGGGTTTTGGCCCGGAGGCGATAGAGATGGAAATCCATTTGTAACAACGCCCATTTCAATGAATGTTGCTGAGCGACTCAGGACGTCAATTTTGAAGTGTTATTATAATGATATTAGAAAATTAAAAAGAAAGTTAACGTTCTCAAATGTAGATACTTTGGTAGCAGAACTTGAATATAAAATTTATCGTTCTGTTTTTTATTCTCATGGGGAAATTTACATTACTTTAGAAGAATTTAAAACCAAATTACACCAAATTAAAACAATTGTAATTGAGCAACATCAATCTTTATATTTAGATGATTTGAATTCGCTTTTGAATAAAGTGAACCATTTTGGTTTCCATTTTGCCTCTTTAGATATTCGTCAAAATAGCAAAATTCACAACGGTGTAATCAAAACTATTATTGAAAATACTGTACAAAAAGGTAATCTGCCAAGTGAAACTACTTATTATTCGGCTAATGAAACCGAGAAGTTAGCAATCGTTTCTCAATTAAAAAATGAATTAAATCCTGAAGATTATCAAGATGAAATGACAAAATCTACTTTGGCTTCTATTTATGCGATGAAATCCATTCAAGAAAAAAACGGTGAATTTGGCAGTAATCGATACATTATAAGCAATTGTGAAAGTGCAATTCAGGTAATGGAAACCTTCGCTTTATTCCGTTTGTGTAATTGGGAATACCCAACAGTTGACATTATTCCGCTTTTTGAAGTGATAGATGATTTGCAAAAAGCACATCTTGTGATGGAGCAATTATATGCCAATGAAACCTATTTAAATCATATTAAAAGCCGAGGAAACAAGCAAACAGTAATGTTAGGTTTTTCTGATGGGACAAAAGATGGTGGTTATTTAATGGCGAATTGGAGCATTTATAAAGCAAAAGAAAATATTACTACGATGTCAAGAAAACACGGAATTAAAGTAGTTTTCTTTGACGGTAGAGGAGGGCCGCCAGCTCGTGGAGGTGGAAAAACACATAAATTCTATGCTTCTTTAGGTTCAAATATTGAAAATGAACAAATTCAAATCACTGTTCAAGGACAGACTATTAGTTCTAATTTTGGAACATTAGATTCTTGTCGTTATAATTTAGAAAATCTATTAAGTGCAGGTGTCACCAATAAAATTTTCGATGATGGCTCAAATTTATTGTCCTCTTCAGAAAAAAGTATGTTGGACGAATTAGCAGAAGTTGGTTTTAATAAATATATAAATTTCAAAAACCATCCGAAATTTATTCCTTATTTGGAACAAATGAGCACGTTGAATTATTATGCCAAAACCAATATTGGAAGTCGTCCTTCAAAAAGAGGAAAGTCTGAAAAGCTTGATTTTGCTGATTTGCGGGCAATTCCATTTGTAGGTTCTTGGAGTCAATTGAAACAAAATGTACCCGGTTTCTTTGGAGTTGGTTCTGCTTTAAAGCATTTTGAAGAAACTAATAAGTGGGATCAAATTCAGAATTTGTATCATAGTTCCTTATTTTTCAGAACGCTTTTAGAAAATAGTATGATGGCATTGGCGAAATCCTTTTTTCCATTGACCGCATATATGAAAGAAGATCCGGAATTTGGTGCCTTTTGGCAAATTATTTATGATGAATTCATCGAAACCAAACGCTTACTATTGAAAATTGCTGGACATAAAGAATTGATGGAAAATTATCCTGACGGAAAAGCGTCAATTGAAACTCGCGAAGCTATTGTAAAACCGTTATTGACGATTCAACAATATGCACTTTCAAAAATTCACGAGCAAAATAAGAGTAAAAACCCAGATGAATCACTCATCAAAGTTTACGAAAAAATTGTAATGCGTTCGCTTTTTGGAAATACAAATGCAAGTAGAAATTCAGCTTAAAATACAAATATGAAATCAAATCAATTGCCAATAAATGAATACGCAGATTTTTATAAATCGTACATTCAAGTCCTTGAAGATGTCGAATTAATTGAAGAATTGGAAATTTGCTTACACGAATTTATCAAATTTGTTCAAAATATTCCAATGGATAAATTCGATTATCGGTATGAAGTAGGGAAGTGGACGATTAAGGAAATCATCCAGCATTTGATTGATTCCGAACGTGTTTTTAGTTACCGAGCTTTGCGAATTTCAAGAAATGACAAAACTCCATTGCCTGGTTTTAATGAAAATGATTATGTGGATAATTCAAATGGAAATGATAGAAATTTGCAAGGATTATTAACTGAATTGGCAGTTGTTCGCCAAGCTACTTTATCGCTTTTCAATAGTTTTTCTCAAGAACAACTCACTAAAATTGGAATTGCTTCTAACAATGAAGTTTCTGTTCGTGCAATTGGTTTTATTATTATTGGACATCAAAAACACCATCAAAAAATATTTGCCGAAAGGTATTTGTAATTGTTTTAAAATAAAAAAAGGAACTCAATTGAGTTCCTTTTTAATATCATTTATTTAATCTTCATCTTCGTCATCCGATTCATCGTCGGCAATATCATCCGGATCAACATCGTCGTCATCATCGCCGCTATCGCTTGAATCTTCAGAATCTTTCGTAATATCTACTTCTTCCTCATCATCATCGGTTGCGTCTTCGTCTTCAAGTTCAATTCCTTTTATAGCATCTAACGGAACCACAATATCATCATCTTCTTCAAAATTGATAAGTCTATCAGATAATTTTGTGCTAATTTTCACTAAATAAATAGTGTCTGCAGTTCGAACTTCAACTGCTTCGATAGTTTCATCTTTGTGGTTTTTAAATCGAATAATATTCGAATCATCATACCCATCAGGAAATTTCTCAACTAATAAGTTTAAGATTTCATTGGTTAGTTTGGCATAATCAACAATAACTCTTTTCATAAAAATTCTATTATAAATCTAATAAATAAGCAAAAATTAATGGCACTACAATGGTAGCATCCGATTCTATTATAAATTTTGGGGTGTGAATATCTAATTTTCCCCAAGTAATTTTTTCGTTTGGAACAGCTCCAGAATACGAACCATAACTGGTTGTTGAATCTGAAATCTGACAAAAATAACTCCAAAATGGAACTTCGTGCATTTCCATATCTTGGTATAACATTGGTACGACACAAATAGGGAAATCTCCAGCAATTCCTCCTCCAATTTGGAAGAAACCAATTCCATTCGCACTATTTTTCGGATACCAATCAGCAAGATAAATCATATATTCAATTCCTGATTTTACAGTCGATGCTTTCAAATCTCCTTTGATAACATAGGAAGCAAAAATATTTCCCATTGTACTATCTTCCCAACCTGGAACGATAATTGGAAGATTTTTTTCAGCCGCAGCATACATCCAACTGTCTTTCAAATCAATTTCATAATATTCTTCAAGAACACCAGAAAGTAACATTTTGTACATAAATTCGTGTGGAAAATAACGTTCTCCTTTATCATCGGCATCTTTCCAAATTTTGTAAATGTGCTTTTGCAAACGTCTAAATGCCTCGTGCTCAGGAATACAAGTATCTGTTACGCGGTTCAAGCCACGCTCCATCAAATCCCATTCTTCTTGAGGCGTCAAATCTCTGTAATTCGGAACTCTTTCATAATGAGAATGAGCAACCAAATTCATAATATCCTCTTCAAGATTGGCTCCTGTGCAAGAAATAATTTGAACTTTATCTTTTCGAATCATCTCTGCAAAAATCTTTCCTATTTCAGCAGTACTCATCGCACCCGCCAAAGTTACCATCATTTTGGCACCTTTTTCTAATTGTTGCTCGTATGCTTTTGCTGCGTCAACAACAGTTGCAGAATTGAAATGCAGGTAATACTTCTCAATAAACTGACTAATAGGTCCTTTACTCATTTTTAATTTTTTAGTTTTAATCGATTCAAATTAACAAATTTTATATTTCATATACAATTTGAAATTCAATTTTTTTTATAATTTTTTCGCTCCTACATTGCTCTTAATTACATTACAATATTAAAATACTTTTTAAGAATTTCTTGATATTTAACTTAAAATCCGTTTAAATACTAATAATCAATGTTATCTGTAATTTTAAGAATTGCAACCTTTGGAACACTTTATTTTTTATCGTAACCCAATATTTTTAGAACGTCATCTGATGTTTGTTGTTCAGAAAAAACACTCGTTGTTATTTCTCCATTTTCATCACGATCTATCAATAAATGTTTAGGTTCTGGAATTAAACAGTGGTGCAATCCGCCAAAACCACCAATAGTTTCTTGATAAGCGCCCGTATTAAAAAATCCAATATACAATGGTTTTTCCTTGTTGTATTTTGGCAAATAAATGGCATTCATATTTTGCTCGGAATTGTAATAATCATCGCTATCACAGGTCATCCCGCCCAATAAAACTCTTTCGTATGTGTCGTTCCAACGGTTAATTGCAAGCATTACAAAACGCTTGTTAATTGCCCAAGTATCAGGTAAAGTGGTAATAAAAGACGAATCAATCATATTCCAATTCTCTCTGTCATTTTGCTGTTTTTGATACAAAATTTGATAAATAGCACCGCCACTTTCTCCAACAGTAAACGAACCAAATTCAGTGAAAATATTAGGAACGGCAACTTCCGCTTCGTCACAAGCAATCTTGATTTGATTGATAATTTCATCAATCATATATTGATAATCGTATTCAAATGCTAAGGAATTTTTAATTGGAAAACCACCACCTACATTCAAACTATCTAAACTCGGACATTCTTTCTTCAAAGCAACGTAAACTTTGATGCATTTGATTAATTCATTCCAATAATAGGCGTTGTCATTGATTCCAGTATTGATAAAAAAGTGCAACATTTTAAGTTCCAATTTCTTATTCTCGTGAATTTGTTTTTTATAAAAAGGCACAATGTTTTTGTATCCAATTCCCAATCTCGACGTATAAAATTCAAATTTTGGTTCTTCTTCCGCAGCAATTCTAATTCCAATTTTGAATTTTCCTTTTATTTGCGCTTGAAGCAAATCCAATTCTTCGTAATTGTCAATTATTGGAATCGTATTTTTATGTCCGTTATTGATGATACGTGCAATGTTTTCAATGTATTGATCTCTTTTGAAACCATTACAAATCACATACGTACTTTTATTGATTTTCCCAGATTGCATCAAATTTTCAACAATATTGATGTCAAATGCCGAAGAAGTTTCTATATGAATGTTATTTTTGAAAGCTTCATTCATTATATATTCAAAATGCGAGCTTTTTGTGCAATAACAATAGTAATATTTACCTTTATAGTCATTTTTATCCATCGCAATTTTGAACCAGTTTTTGGCTCTTTTGATGTTATTTGAAATTTGAGGTAAATACGTGAATTTTAAAGGTGTTCCGTATTCTTCAACCAATTTCATCAAATCGATATCGTGAAATTGAAGGTTGTCTTTATTAAGTTTGAATTCTTCTTGAGGGAAATAATAATTTTGATTTATTAAATCAGAATATTTTGTATTCATTTATATATCAGTAAATTAGATTAAAAAAAATGTATTAATTTAGTGTATCTAATTTTCAAACTCGGATATTTGCATAGATGATTTGTAGTTTATCATCATATATAATTGAATGTCGCAATTTATCAAAATTCAGCAACCCATTTATTGCAAAATAACGATTTAATAGTGCTTTAAAAGCCTTATTTGTCTCATTTTTTGAAAAGGAAAAGTTGTTTGTATTTTGTTTTTTATTCATCGACACAAATGTAAAAAAATATTATTTCTATTTGACTAACGAATTACTTTTTTTTTGAAGATTTGTAATCTAAAAAAGCAGCCGTAATTAATTCATTTTCAACTTCTTGATTTATTGTGATTTTTCCGATTCCATCTAACAATACAAATTTGATGGTTCCGTATTCATTTTTCTTGTCGTGAATTAACAATTCTAAGATTGGAATTAAGTCATTTTCTTCAAAAGTAACGGCTTCATAAATGGAATTAATAGTAGTTTTAATTTCTGAATATTCCTCCGCAGAAATTAAGTTTTTTCGCATTGAAACATAACTTTCCAATATCATTCCGATGGCAATTGCTTCACCGTGCAATAATGTTTTTTTATTCTCATTTTCTAAAAAATAACTTTCAATTGCGTGTCCTAAAGTATGTCCAAAATTCAATGCTTTTCGGATTCCTTGTTCCGTTGGATCTTGCATTACAATTTCATTCTTAATTTTAATGGAATCATATATTATAGTATCAAAATCAGCGAAATCTAATTTTGATAAATCTAAAAACTGTTTCCAATATTTAGTGTCAAATATCAATCCGTGTTTCAAAACTTCAGCCAATCCAGATCGCATTTCCATTTGCGAAAGCGTGTCCAAATACGTGCTGTCAATTAAAACCATTTTAGGAATATTTATTACACCGATTTGGTTTTTTAAATTTCCTAAATCAACGCCAGTTTTTCCGCCAACAGATGCATCAACCATTGATAATAATGTGGTTGGTATGTTTATAAAATCGATTCCACGTTTGAATGTTGATGCGACAAAACCACCTAAATCAGTAACTACGCCACCGCCTAAATTGATAACTAAACTTTTTCTGTCTGCGCCTAAATCCGTTAAAACGTTCCAAATTTGAATGCACGTTTCTATGTTTTTATTGATTTCACCAGCTTCAAATTCGATGATTTCAATGGTCAATTCGGTAGCAATATAAGGTAGTAATTTTGGCAAACAAACTTCATTGGAATTGCTATCTACAATAATAAATATATTGGAATAATTGTTTTCAGAAATGTGATTATTGAGCGCGTTGTAACCTTCTTCATTGAAAATTACGGAATAACCATTTGCTTGAATCGTTTGCATATTTGAAGATATGAATAGTATTACATTTAATACTGCAAAATAAGGTAATTTTTGATTATAAATCAGCATTGTGTTCTTATATTTGCGTAATTATTAAGATACAAATGGAAAAAATTTTCGACAATACAGAAATTGCGTTTTCTTTAAAAAGTGATACCGAACTCGACAGAGCTTATTTTCTTTTTAAAATGATTGATAATCAGCCGTTAGTTCGCATTGGAACTGCGGTTACCAATTTTGCTATAAAAGCACATTTGCCAGTTGAAGGCTTGATTCGAGCGACTGTTTTCGACCATTTTTGTGGTGGTGTAAATGAAATGGATTGCCTTTCGGTGGTTGATAAAATGTTCACAAAAGGGGTTTCTTCAGTTTTGGATTATTCTGTGGAAGGAAAAGAAGAGGAAGCGCAGTTTGATGCAGCGTTGAAAATGACTTTAAAAACGATTGAATTTGCCAAAGAGCGCCAAGCAATTCCCTTTGCAGTTTTCAAACCAACGGGTTTTGGAAGATTGGATTTGTATGAAAAAGTTGGAAATAAATCAGAATTAACTTCAGATGAAACTGCGGAATGGAATAGGGTAGAAGCCCGTTTTGACTTGGTTTGCAGTGAAGCACATAAGAAAAATGTACCTTTATTAATTGACGCAGAGGAAAGTTGGATGCAAGACGCCGCCGACAATTTGGTTACTCAAATGATGCAAAAGTACAATAAAGATAAAGCGATAGTTTTCAATACGTTACAAATGTACCGTTGGGATCGTTTGGATTATTTGAAAAATTTGCACCAGCAAGCTATTTCTGAAGGTTTTTATATTGGTATGAAAATAGTTCGTGGTGCTTATATGGAAAAAGAAAATTTGCGTGCTGAAGAAAAAGGTTATCCAACACCAATTTGCGAATCGAAAGAAGTGACAGATGAAAATTACGACGCTGCCATACATTATATGATTGAAAACATTGATAGAATGTCCATTTTTGCTGGAACTCACAATGAATTATCATCTTATAAATTGAT
>CANFVB010000087.1 GCA_947450355.1 Bacteroidota bacterium | reverse complement strand
GTGGCACTTTTGCTCACAAAGACATTGCTTTTGAGTTTGCGTCTTGGATTTCAATTGAGTTTAAATTGTACATAATAAAAGAGTTTCAACGCCTTAAAACGGAAGAAAACAGTCGCCTTCAATTGGAGTGGAACTTGCAACGCACCATTTCAAAAATCAATTATCAAATTCATACCGACGCTATTAAGGACAACCTGATTCCAAAAGAAATTACCAAACAACAGGCAAGTTGGATATATGCCAATGAGGCTGATTTAATGAACGTAGCACTTTTCGGGGTAACCGCAAAAGACTGGCGCGATACAAATTCTGATAAAATTGGAAATATTCGAGATGATGCTAGTTTGGAACAATTGGTCGTATTGAGTAATCTCGAAAGTATCAATGCTTTGCTTATTCAACAAGGTTTGCCGCAAAATGAAAGATTGATACAACTAAATAAAGTAGCTATTTCTCAAATGAAATCATTGGTAGAAAATAGCATAATGAAAAGATTGAAGTGAAAGAATTAGCAATTATTGCACGTCCAAATTTATTTTATGATAGGCTGAAAGACCAGAACAAATTGGGTGGACAACATAAAATTCCGAGATTGTCTAATGAAAGAGAATATCTTGAACAGTTGAAAAATAGGAATACATTAGCTTTTGGTGTAAAATAAATACCTAACTTTGTCATTATGAAGAAAATAACAATAAATATTGAAGAAACTAAATATCCCTTCTTTTTAGAATTAATAAAAGGTATGGACTTTGTGTCTATTGAAAACAATGATGACTGGTATGAAAACCTTTCTTTTTCTGAGAAAAAAAACATTCAAAAAGGAATTGATGACATTGAAAATGGAAGTGTTTTTTCTCATGCAGAGGTAATATCACTAGCGAAAAAACGAATTAATGAATTAAAAAAGAATTAATGAAAGTTATTTGGTCTGCCTTAGCCAAAGAATACTACATTTTCATTATTGAGCAGCTTTTTGAAAAATGGAATATTGATATTGTCGAATTATTTGAGAAAGAAACTATCGAACTCATCTATAGAATTGAAAATCACAATCATATTTGTCCAAAATCAAAAATTGTAAATTTACACAAATGCGTTATAAATGAACACATTTCATTGATCTACAGAATACAAAAGGGGACATTAGAAATAATCACTTTTGTTTTTAACGAATCGGAGCATTTATTTTAAAGAATAAACTTCGTTTTATAATTCTTTCTGTATTTTCTAAATTCTTGGAGGTATTACTTTGTTGTTGGACTGTTTATGAAGATTGACTTTTAATTTACATTACTTCATTAAGATAATTTCAACCCAACCGTTCAACAAAACAACACTATCCTTACTTAAAAATACTTTTGTCCTGACTATAAAAGTAAAAGATGTACGGCTTTTGATGAAAAGCCGTACATCTTTTGCGCAAGAGTCGTACATCTTTTTGGTAATTGCCGTACATCTTTTATAAAATGTAACCGTACGAATTGATTTTTAAAGCCTGACTTACAGAAAAATTCCTGCTACTAGAACGATTTATTTATCCTGCAATAATTTCAATAATTGTATTTGCTCTTTCAAAGCCTGAATAGTTTCTTCGTATTGTAGAACTAATTTTTCAGGTAGGTTTATATGATTAATCCCAATATAACCATCTTGTTTGCAGTTATTAAAAACTTGTTTATCATCAAAACCTAATATTTCCATTGGGTCTATTTCAAAGATAGCAGAAATTTCATTTAACCTATTTATCGTTAGTTGCGTTTCGCCAGTTTCTATTTTGCTGTATGCTCGTGTGGATAAATCAAGTTTTGCAGCTACAGAATCTTGGGTTAAATTTTTCAACTCACGAATTTGCTTAATCTTAAGGTGGGGTTTGTTTATCATCATTTTTATGTATTAATAGTTCAAAATTAGAACTTTTAAATCTAATTAGGAAACCTTTAGCAAAGTATTTTGTTAAATTGTTAGATACTTTTGTTAAATCAATAAGATGACTGTATAAAAAATCAATAGAATGGAAGAAATAATATTACCTTATGCTAATAATGCTCGGTTTGAAATTGGAGATTTAATAAAACACTTCAAAGAAAGCAAAATTGAATATATGATTATAGGATCAACTCAAGTAGTTTTAAAAATGCATACAAAACCAAAATCACTCGATGTTTGGATAAGAAATCACAAAAATGCAAGAGCATATTCAAACACTTGTCAATCAGTTAGTAAGGTGATCACTCAACTTATAAAACACAAATCCTTTTCTTTAGGTTTAAGAAAATGTCCAAAAAGTAATAGACTGTGTAAAGCTCTGGTTTTCTGTGATAATAAAAAGTAACACCGTCTTTATAACTTCTTTTAAATTATTCTCAAACAAATAAAAACAACCCATTTAACATTAAATAATTATGAAAAAATTAATCACTCTCATTTTAGGAATAACTTTAGCTTATTCTTGCTCTACTAATACGAGTTCTAATAATAATGCAGCAGTAACTGATATTGATGGAAATATCTATCAAACTATAACTATTTGCAGCCAAACTTGGACAAAAACCAATTTGAATGTAAGTAAATATAGGAATGGAGATGTTATCCCTCAAGTAACAGATGCCACACAATGGGCAGCTTTAACAACTGGGGCGTGGTGTTATTACAATAACGACCCTGCAAATGGTGTAATTTATGGAAAGCTTTACAATTGGTATGCTGTTAATGATCCAAGAGGATTGGCTCCAACTGGGTTTCATATTCCTTCTGAAACAGAGTGGACTACTCTAAGTGATTGTTTAGGAGGAGATGTTTCAGTAATTTTCAATAAAATGGTAGAAACAGGCAATTCTCATTGGACAACACCTCATCCAGATGCTACTAATAGTAGTGGCTTTACTGCTTTTGCTGCTGGTTATCGTCATTATTTAGGTAATTTTAGTTATTTTGGACAAGTAGCTAAATTTTCAAGTTCTAGTTTGTATGATTTGCCAAATATGGGATTAACTTCTATTTGGATTTATACACTTGATAGTGTCGCATCAAATACTATGTATAATACAAGTGGTGATATTAATAATGGATTTTCAGTGCGTTGTTTAAAAGATTAATTTTTTAATACGCTTGCTATATAACTTCTCGAAAGTATAAATAAATTTAAAACACTTTAAAATCAAATAATTATGAAAAAATTAATCACTCTCATTTTAGGAATAACCTTGGTCTATTCTTGCTCATCAAGTTCTGATGAAAATACTCAATCCTTAAACTTACCTGGCCCAGATGTTACGGATGTTGAAGGAAATGTATATCATACAGTAACAAATTGCAACCAAACATGGACTAAAACCAATTTGAATGTATCTAAATATCGTAATGGCGATGTTATTCCCCTAGTTACTGACCCAACAGTTTGGGCCAACTTAACCACTGGAGCTTGGTGTTATTACAATAATGATCCTGCAAATGGTGTAATTTATGGAAAGCTTTACAATTGGTATGCTGTGAATGATTCAAGAGGATTGGCTCCATTAGGATACCATATACCAACTGAAGTCGAATGGACTACCTTAAAAACGTGTTTAGGAGGACAATTGGCTTGGTTTAAGATGAAAGAAACAGGTACAACACACTGGATAAGCACTAATTTAGACGCCACCAACAGCAGTGGTTTTACAGGTCTTCCTGGAGGCTATATCTACAGCAGTGGTTTATTCTACAATATTGGCAACATCGGATTCTGGTGGAGTTCGACAGCATTCGACACAATTCAATCAAACTGTGTTCTTCTTGAAAACAATATAGCAATTACAACCGATCTTAAAAAAAACGGTTACTCAGTGCGTTGCGTTAAAGATTAATAAATCAATTAAACAACAATCATGGAGGAATTAAAGAAAATACTAAAAAAATTCTGTATAGAAAATCTTAAAACTGATAGTGATTGGTATAATTGGACGATCAAGGATGAATATTTACCTCGTGGGATTGAAATGTCAAATGATAGCAGAATTCAAAGAAACCTAAGTTTAAAAGAGCAACTTCACTCTAAGTGGAGCGAATCAGATGACAAAACAAAAGAGGAATTAATAGAATACTATATTGTTAGGTGGGGCGGTATAAGAGGAAACAAAAAAGAAACTCTTGATATTTATAAAAAAAGCCCTTCACAAGAATTGATTAAAAGAGGTATAAACGGAGTTTCCTCATGGTCAAAAGCGTTAGTGCTTCATGATTGTAACAAGTATGCTATTTTTGATGCTAGAGTCTCAACTTCTTTGAATTATCTGCAAGTTATTAATAACACTAAAGAAAAGATATTGTTTCCAGTTTTACCTAGTCAAAATAATAAAATAAAGTTTGCAAACAGGAAACTAAAAGAAATTTCTAAAGATTGGAAAAAAGTTGGAAATAATGAATTTTATAGTTTATATCTTGAACTATTGTTTGTAACAGCAAAGGAGTTAAATACAAATATATCAATTATTGAAATGTTGCTTTTTGCAAAATCAACTGACTTAATAAAATAAGGTTCAGGTTTCAACCTAATAAAGCACCCCCATTAAACAAACCCTTTCATGTGGCACTTTCATTGAGAAAGTTCTTATGAAAATCTAAACGTGAAATTTTAGCCCTGACAGCAGCGGCATCCCACGCTTTTGGGAGTGGATACAGCGAATGGCAGGAAGGATCGTGAAAGAGAAAATAAAGCGTGTGCTTCAAAAAAATAAAATCCCGATTAGCAATGAAACTAAACGGGATTTTTAGTAGTAAGCAGTTGGCTTTATCCGATTTTATTGAGTAGTAATTATCTTCAATTTAGCTTCATCGTGTTCTTTGAAGGCATTGCTTAGCGTTAGGTGATTTTCCAATTCCTCCATACTGTTAGCAATTAATGTTGCACTGAATTCTTGTCCTCTTTGTAACATTCTTATATAAACTGCTGGGTCATCGTTTCTTGTTAATCTTCTTAATGCTCCTAAATAATCATCGCGATATACTGTTGGAATTATGATTCGTGTTTGATTTGCTTTTACTAATTCAGCATTCATCATTACTCTTGCAATTCTTCCGTTACCGTCAAGGAATGGGTGAATCTCGCTTATCATAAACATAATGTAGGCTGCTTTTGCAAATGGTTCTTGTAACGCTTGGTAGTAATCAAATCCTTTTATTAAAGTCCCTCTAACTAAAGTATGGTCAACAAAATGTGTTTCTCCTGCACGGTTGTTTTTATCTTTTAATTGTCCGGGTTTTTTTGAAGTTCTAGCTGTTAAAAGTATTTGATGTCTGTATTGCAATATGTTTAGTAGTTCATCTGGATTTGAAGGAGTTGTACTCATTTCCTTTTGATTGCTTACTAATTTATATGTTCCTAAAATGTCATGTGAATCTTCATCACGATTTGGAATTGGCGTTTCGGTTTGAATAATACTTTTAGCCTCTTCAATTTCGAAAATAGTTCCTTCTATATAATTTGAAAAATAGGCTTCAAAGAAAGCAAAATTTCTAAAAGAATTTACTTCTTTATTTATGTCTTGTCTTTCTTTATAAGGTTGCTGTTGTAGTTCTACAAATAACTTTTCAAATAATTCTAAGCGGTGTTTGTCATACGGATTTCCTAATGTTCTGGCTACTGCTGTTGGTGATGTGAGTATTTTGGATGGTTTTGTGGTTAGCAAAGCACTTATTAGTTTGTTTAGTTTTTCAAATTCGGATTGCATTCCTAGTTTTTCTGCTATTTCTCTTGCTTTGTCTCTGAACTGATTTAGTCCTTCTTCACCTTTTACTTGTACAATTTGTTCTAGTTTGTTTTCAATTTCTGGTAATGTTATGGTTTTGGAAGTTGGTCCTACTTGGCGTGAAGATTGTAAGTTTTCTAGAAAAGCTCTTTCTTGTTGTGATACAAATAACTCACCCGAGAATGGATTATCTCCCTCTATTGCTGGCATTCCCTCCATAAAACGGATTGTTAATCCTGGCAACTCAATTTTCTTGGTATATGTATAGGTTACAAATATTTGATTCGCTGCTGTTGGTTTGAATTCTAAAGCGGAACGATGGCTTACTACTGCTCCGGGATATAGTTTCCCTAAAATTGTAAAGATGTTTCTTCTAATGATTATTTCTTCAGATTCATTGAAGTTTGAAGTATAGATACGTGGTGCAATTTTTTTTATTTGTCCTTCTTCTTCCAGTTTACTTAATTGTCTGTTCAAAGCGGTAACGCTTGTTGCAAAAATGATTTCTTGAAGATGGATTGGGATGTTATTTTCCATTATAATTGCTTTTGAAATTCAAAATTAGCTATTATTTTCCATTAAAAAGATATTTTACGCAAAAATTTTCTATTATAAATTGATTGACAACCTATTTGATTTCCATTAAAATTTACTTTTAATAGAGTTTGTATGTTTATTTTCCAGTAAAGCTTGCTATTTCGCAAATATTTTCCAGTAATTCTAGCTATTGATTTATTAAGTTGTAACTAATGTATTCTAAATTTGTTACAAAATTATTATGGAAATATAAACGTGAATTGTTAGCCCAGACAGTAGCGGCATCCCACGCTTTTGGGCGTGGATACAGCGAATGGCGGGAGGAATAGTGAAAGAAAAATAAAACGTGTGCTTTCAAAAGAAAAAAATCCCGTTTAGCAATGAAACTAAACGGGATTTCTATTTTATAAAACTGTTACTAAGAAGCTATTTCCAAACGTTTCAATAAGTTTTTACTCAATGTATGTTCTGCATATTCTCGGTCAATTTCCAATGTTTTTTCATCGGAACTTGGCAAATCATACATCGCATCGGTAAGAATGGCTTCGCACAAAGAACGCAATCCACGAGCACCCAATTTATATTCTAATGCCTTGTCCACAACAAAATCCAATGCTTCTTCTGTGATTGAAAAGGCAACTTCGTCCATCAAAAACAACTTTTGATATTGTTTGATTAAGGCGTTTTTAGGTTCTGTTAATATGGCGCGCAACGTTTCTCTATCCAAAGGATCCATGTGGGTTAGCACTGGCAAACGACCAATAATTTCAGGAATCAATCCAAAATCTTTGATGTCTTTTGGAATTATATATTGCAACAAATTGTCTTTGTTGATATTGTCGGCATTTTTAGAAGTACTGTATCCCATGGCTTGACGGTTCAGTCTTTTAGAAATTATTCTTTCAATTCCATCAAAAGCGCCTCCGGCAATAAACAAGATATTCTGGGTATTTACTTCTACAAATTTCTGATCTGGGTGTTTTCTACCTCCTTTTGGCGGTACGTTTACAACCGTTCCTTCTAACAATTTCAATAACGCTTGTTGCACTCCTTCTCCAGAAACATCACGAGTTATTGATGGATTGTCGCCTTTGCGGGCAATTTTATCAATTTCATCAATGAATACGATTCCTCTTTCGGCTTTGGCAACATCATAATCGGCAGCTTGAAGCAAACGCGTCAAAATACTTTCCACATCTTCCCCAACATATCCCGCTTCTGTTAAAACCGTAGCGTCAACAATTGCTAAGGGAACGTCTAACATTTTTGCGATGGTTTTTGCCACCAATGTTTTTCCAGTTCCTGTTTGCCCAACCATTATAATATTGGACTTTTCAATCTCAACCTCATCGTCTAATTCTTGTTGCATCAATCGTTTGTAGTGATTGTAAACTGCAACTGCCATTACTTTTTTGGTTTGGTCTTGACCGATAACATATTTATCTAGGAAGGCTCTAATTTCTTTTGGTTTTTTAAGAATTAAATCACCAACTACTTTAGAACTTCCACTTGCTTTTATTTCTTCAACAACAATTCCGTGCGCTTGTTCAATGCATTTATCGCAAATATGGGCATCAATACCCGCTATTAACAAATTGGTTTCTGGTTTTTTTCTTCCACAGAAAGAACATTCTAATTTTTGTTTTGCCATTTTTTATAGTCAAAAGTCATAAAGTCAAAAGTCGTAAAGTCTAGCACTGCTTTCGACTTTCGACTTTCGACTTTCGACAAATTTATCTTCTCAACACTTCGTCAATCATTCCGTATGTTTTGGCTTCGTCTGCAATCATCCAATAATCACGTTCTGAATCCAAGTGCACTTTATCGAAAGTTTGTCCTGAATGCTTAGAAATTATTTGGTACAATTCGTCTTTCAATTTCAACATTTCACGCAAGTTGATTTCCATATCTGTTGCAACTCCTTGCGCTCCGCCAGATGGTTGGTGAATCATAACTCTTGAATGTGGCAACGCCGAACGCTTTCCTGCAGCTCCTGCACACAATAAAACAGCTCCCATAGAAGCAGCCATTCCCGTACAAATTGTCGCAACATCAGGTTTGATATATTGCATTGTGTCGTAAATTCCTAATCCTGCATACACGCTTCCGCCTGGAGAATTGATGTAAATTTGAATGTCTTTTGACGCATCCGCACTTTCTAAAAACAACAATTGCGCCTGAACAATATTTGCAATTTGGTCGTCAATTCCTGTTCCTAAAAATATAATTCTGTCCATCATTAATCTCGAAAATACGTCCAATTGAGAGATATTTAATTGACGTTCTTCGATGATATATGG
>CANFVB010000086.1 GCA_947450355.1 Bacteroidota bacterium | reverse complement strand
TACCTTGTAGGACGAGGCTAATCTTACTATAATTCAGATTATGCAGCAAGAGCGTAGTTTCCTTCGCCGTGTATGTGTTTTGAAACCTTTTATTAACGAGAATTGTCCCAGTTCTCGACGTGCTTACTTCTCAATTCGACTTGCTGTCAAAACCAGTCGACCCCAAATTATATATGCAAAGATACGATATAAATGAATTATTAATTGTTAATGGTAAGTTATTAGTTTGTAGGAACGACGATTCAGACCTTCGATTTTCAATTTTTTAGTCTTTCATCTCTTCGTCTTTTATCTCTTCGTCTCCATTTGACTTTAAGACTTTCGACTTTCGACACATTTATTCCTCCTCACTTTCATCCACTTTAAAAGGATAATCTCCAAATAGCGGTGCAAGATTCCGAACTTTATAAACGCTTTTGGAACATTTATTGGTTAAGGCAATAATCGTAACGTTTTCCTTTTGCAGGGTTACATAAGACGACATATTTCCGTGCCACCAACCGTTATGGAAGTAAAAATTCTGACCGGTTTCCCAATTTATCATTCGAATTCCAAGTCCGTAATTCTTTTGCCCTTTATGTTCATTACTGCAACCTTTGTAAATTTGGCATCGCAATTCAGGACTCAAAAAATAATCAGAATTCCTAGCCATATCAAATTTCAGTAAATCATGTGGTGTAGAAAATACATTTTTATCGCCATAAACAGCATCTAAATAATCAAACGCTATTTGCTGTCCATTACAACGATAGGAAGGTGTAATTACATTTTTGTCTTTTTGGTAATCGTAAACAAAAGTATGGGTCATTCCAAGAGGCTCAAAAATCATCGATTTCATTGCGTCACTGTATCTTTTTCCAGTTATTTTTTCAATTACTAAAGCCAACATAGCATAATTGGTATTGCAATAGCCAAAACGCGTATTTGTTTTGTATTCTAAGCTGATTTTTTTAGTAATCATCACATTCAAAATATCTTGATTGTTCATGATTTTGTGCGTGTCCCAAATCCCTTTTTCATTCGTGAAATACGCATAATTTCGCATTCCGCTTCGGTGACTTAAAAGGTTCTTTATTGTGATTTCAGGATAAGGAAATCCTTTTAAAACAGACGTTACTTTTTGATCTAATCCCAATTTTCCAACATTAATAAGTTTTAATATTGCAGTTGCCGTTAGCACTTTACTTACCGATGCAATGTGAATGGGAGTTTCGCTTGTAATGGGAGTTTTCTTTTTTATATCGCCAAAACCAACATAATTCTCGTATATAATCTGTCCGTCTTTGGCTACTAAAAAACTTACGTTGTTGTTTTTTGAAGGCCAGTTTTTATTGAAGAAACGTTCAATCTTAGGCTTTTTAGAATTGATATAAGAATCAGATAATACAGGAAATACTGTATCAGATGGTTCCATATTTATCGAGGCTACATCAGCAGCTGTATGTTTTTTATCTTGGCTGTTGCAGGACAAACAAAGAAAAAACAGTACGGCAATTTTTGTGTATAAGAAAGCAGGTTTTAGTGTCATTTGGTCTTGGTAAAGAGCAAATATATAGGAAAGATATTTATTATCAAATACCGATTTTGTTAAACGTTTTATAAATTATAATTGCTTTGGGGTTTAATATATTGGAATTCAAATGGTAACGGCTTTGCTTTTATTTGAAATAAATTTTGACATCGCTTTAGTTAATCTTACTTTTGATGCGAATCAATAAGGAATATAAAATGAAATACGGAATCATAAAAGAAAGGAAAAATCCACCAGACAGAAGAGTTGTTTTCTCTCCAGAAGAATTGGTGCGATTGAAGCAAAATTATCCAGAAGCTGAAATTAAAGTTGAAAGTTCTGACATCAGGATTTTCACTGACGAACAGTATTCAAATTTGGGAATTGATGTGTCAACCGATATGACCGATTGCGATGTTTTATTTGGTGTAAAAGAAGTACCAACTGACGCTTTAATTCCAAACAAAAAGTATTTCTTTTTTTCTCATACGATTAAGAAACAGCCCTATAATAGAAAATTGTTACAAGCCATTCTTGAAAAGAATATTGATTTCTATGATCACGAAACTATCGTTGACACTGATTTTAATCGATTGATTGGTTTTGGTAGGTATGCAGGAATTGTAGGTTCATACAATGCTTTTCGGGCTTTCGGAATAAAATTTGGGTTGTTTACAATTCCAAAAGCAGAAACACTTTCTGGTAAAGATGAATTGGTAACAAAACTTAAAAGACAAGTATTACCACCTATAAAAATTGTGCTCACAGGTCGTGGAAAAGTAGGAAATGGTGCGAAAGAAATCTTAGACGCTATTAAAATCAAAGAAGTTTCTGTTGAAAATTTCCTGACTAAAAAATACTCGGAACCCGTTTACGTTCAAATTGATGTTTTGGATTACAACAAACGTAAAGATGGAAAAGTAATTGGAAAGAATGATTTTTATACAAATCCTACAGAATATACTTCCGATTTTGAACGCTTTACAAAAGTTTCGGATATTTTTATAGCAGGACATTTTTATGGAAATGATGCGCCTTATATATTGACACGAGAAATGTTACAAGCCAATGATTGCAATATCAAAGTGGTTGCTGATATTTCTTGTGATGTCAACGGCCCAATAGCGTGTACCATAAAAGCATCTACAATTGCAGAACCATTATTTGGATATTTGCCAAGTGAAAACAAGGAAGTTGATGTTTTTCATCCTGCCGCAATCGTTGTGATGTCGGTTGATAATTTGCCTTGCGAACTTCCAAAAGATGCCAGTGAAGGTTTTGGGGAAATGTTTATGAAACACGTAATTCCTGCTTTTTTCAATGGCGATAAAGATGGAATTCTACAAAGAGCAAAAATGACCGAAAACGGCAAACTCACCGAAAGATTTCAGTATTTACAAGACTATGTTGATGGAAAATAAATAGTTTTGGACTTTGCCACGAATTTACTTCGTCTTTTCGAACTTTGATCTCTGTCACGAATTCCCACTAATTAATTGGTGTTAATTAGTGAAATTAGTGTTGAAAAAACAACCTTACTTTTCATTAGTTCAAACGTGATAATACTCATAAAATCCCTTAAGAAATCGTTTTCGTTAATAACTTATTAGTCGAACTATTGCGAGTTCATTTTTTATAAATGTATATTTATCAAATATTAGTAATTGTTTTTATCATAACGCTATTTATTAAGAATAGAACTAGGAATACAGAAATAATTGCGCCCAAACTATTAATTAACTTTTAAACCAAAATTTATGAACTCAGAAAATGTTCAAACCAAATGGGGACAATTTATTCCCTTAGTTACCGTTTTTTTCTTTTGGGGATTTGTTGCTGCTAGTAATGACATCTTAATCCCAGTATTTAAAAAAGCTTTCGATTTGACTCAAGGTCAAAGCCAATTAGTTTCATTAGCATTTTATATTGCTTACACTGTAGGTTCCTTGATTTATATGGGAATTTCACTTTTGATGAAAGAAGATTTAGTGAATAAAATTGGTTATAAAAACGGATTGGCATTAGGTTTAGGAATTTCGGCTTTGGGAACATTATTGTTTTATCCAGCTGCAAATACAGGTTCATTTCCATTAATGTTATCTGGATTATTCATTGTAGCATTGGGATTTTCATTGCAACAAACGGTAGCAAATCCATTAGCGATTGCGCTTGGACCAATTACTACAGGTTCACAAAGACTAACATTGGCGGGTGGAATTAATAATTTTGGAACAACAATTGGACCCTTGGTAGTGAGTTTTGCTATTTTTGGATCAAGTGCTGGTGCAAATACCGAAATGAGCATTGAAAGTGTTAAAATTCCATATTTAGTTTTAGGATTGGCTTTTTTATTGGTTGCCATTTTATTGAAATTTTCATCACTTCCAGACAAGCCAGTTGCAGTTGTTGAAGTAGAAAATGACACTAATTCTTCAAGAAGTTCGGCTTTGAAATACCCACAATTAATTATGGGAATGATTGCAATTTTCGTTTACGTAGGTGTTGAAGTTTCAACAGCAAGTAACCTTCCAGCCTACATGGAATCTAAATTAGGGTTTCTGACACAAGATATTGCACCTTATATTTCATTGTATTGGGCGAGTTTAATGATTGGGCGTTGGACAGGCGCAGTTGGTGCTTTTACAAATGATTTAAGCATTCAAAAAATATTAAAATTCATTGCTCCTTATTTGGCTTTCGGAGTATTTTTAATGGTAAATGCAATTGCAAAACACGACTTAACACCATTTTATGTATATGGTTTAATCATTTTAGTATTAATAGCTGCCGATATTTTAAGCAAAGGAAATCCTGCAAGAATGTTGCTATTGTTCTCTTCTTTAGGAATTGTAGCGTTAATAGTTGGAATGACAACTACAGGAATGACAAGTGTTTATGCCTTTACAAGCGTAGGTTTATTTTGTAGTACTTTATGGCCGTGTATTTTTACATTAGCAATTAGTGGATTAGGAAAAAACACGAGTCAAGGAAGTAGCTTCTTAATTATGATGATTATGGGTGGTGGAATAGTGAGCTGGTTACAAGGTTTTATTTCTGAAAGTATCGGTATTCAAAGTAGTTATATTGTAGGAGTTGTTTGTTTTGCTTATTTGGCTTTCTATGCTTGGAAAGTAAGCGGAATATTAAGAAGTCAAGGAATTGATTTTGACAAACCAGTTTCTGGCGGACATTAATTCATTCTATTTATAATTTTTAAAAAGGGATTTGTATTTTATGCAAATCCCTTTTTTTTTGAGGGACAAAGTGGCAAAGGTTTAAAGTAATAAAGGTTCAAAGGAACAAAGAGAAAGATAAAATAATTGTTGTCATATAAAAAAGTATAGTCCCTACGGGACAAAATTCAACTTCATAACTATTTATTTACCAACATATAATCTCTACGAGATATACTCCGTTAGGAGTTAAATGTTGGTAGAATAATAAGTAGTGTTCTTTGTAAAAATGTCCCGTAGGGACTATACTATTTGAGGTTATATGAATTTATAAGGTTTTTGTCGGACAAAAATTGAATAAAAGGTTTAAAGTAATTTTAATCTGTGTTAATCTGTGCAATCTGTGTTTTCTTTTTTGACTAATGATGTTTTATTCTGTGTTTATTCTGTGTTTGGTTTAATCACCATAATATCCTATTTTTACTTCTTACAATTTACCTTATGAAAAATATACTTTACGGACTTTTTCTTTTTTCAACAGTCACTTTTGCGCAAAGCAACGATGAATTAAAGTTTAAAGAAATCTATAAATCGGCATTGACCAATTCCAAATGTTACTCATGGTTAGATGATTTATCTAATAAAATTGGCGCTCGATTATCAGGTTCTGCAGGAGCTGAAAAAGGGGTTGAATACACCAAAGCGCAATTGGAAACTTTGGGATTAGATAAAGTCTATCTTCAAGAAGTGATGGTTCCAAAATGGGTTCGTGGTGAAAAAGAAGTCGCTTATATTTTAGATAATAAAACCAAAACGACTGTTCCTGTTTGTGCTTTGGGAGGTTCAGTTGCAACATCTAAAAACGGAATTTCAGCGGAAGTAATTGAAGTGCATTCAATCAAAGAAATAGCCACTTTGGGGATTGACAAAATCAAAGGCAAAATCGTGTTTTACAATCGTCCGATGCAACCCGACAATATAGAAACTTTTACTTCTTATGGCGGTTGCGTAGATCAACGATTTGGTGGAGCCAAAGAAGCTTCTAAATTTGGTGCAGTAGCCACAATAGTTCGCTCAATGAATATGAGGTTGGATGATTTTCCGCATACAGGCGCGCAAAGTTATGGTGATATTCCAAAAGAAAACTATATTCCAACGGCTGCAATTAGTACTAACGGAGCGGAGTTATTAAGTAAATCCTTAAAAGCAAATCCCAATTTAAAATTTTATTTAAAGCAATCTTGTGAGCAATTGGAAGATGTTTTATCATATAATGTTATTGGGGAAATCACAGGAAGTGAACACCCCGAAAAAATTATGGTTGTTGGTGGTCATTTAGATTCTTGGGATTTAGCCGACGGTTCACAAGATGATGGGGCAGGAGTAGTGCAAAGTATGGAAGTTTTGAATATTTTTAAAAGCATTGGTTACAAGCCTAAAAACACCATTCGAGCAGTACTTTTTATGAACGAAGAAAACGGTGGACGTGGTGGAAAAAAATACGAAGAGCTGTCAAAATCAAATAATGAAAATCATATTTTTGCCTTAGAAAGTGATTCGGGAGGATTTTCCCCACGAGGATTTTCCTTTGAAACAGATGATGTTAATTTGGCTAAAATTCAAACTTGGAAAGGACTTTTTGAACCGTATCTGATTCATAGTTTCACCAAAGGACATTCCGGTTCCGACATAGAACCGCTAACTTCCTCAAAAATAATTAAAGCAGGATTGCATCCAGATTCACAACGGTATTTTGATTATCATCACGCAGCAAACGATAAATTTGATGCCGTTAATAAAAGAGAATTGGAATTGGGAGCAGCAACAATGGCAGCATTAATGTATCTAATTGACCAAAACGGAATCGACTAAAAAGTTCAAAAAATGCTCATAAAAAAAAGACCTGTAAGTTCAACTCACAGGTCTTTTCTAGTTTATGATTTTCTTATTTTATCAATTCAAAACTACGCTTTACAAAAGCCGTAAGTTCTTCTCCTTTTAAAAGGTTTTGAGATAATTTAGCCAAATCTAACGCTTGTTTAACCAAACTTTCTTGAGCTGATTTATCGGTAGAATTTAAAATATTTGAAGCCAAATCAGAGTTGGTATTGACAACCAAATTATACATTTCTGGCATATTTCCCATTCCGAACATTCCGCCGCCACCAGACTGACTCATTTCTTTCATTCTTCGCATAAATTCTGGTTGCGTGATAATAAATGGCGCTGCATTGCTGTCTAAAGCTTCCATTTGAACCGAATATTTTTGTTTTGGAACAAATCCTTCTAAAACCGTTTTTAAACTATCTTTTTCTTCGTCAGACAATTTAGAAATTGAAGTTTCTTCTTTTTTTATTAAATTATCAATGTGGTCCGAATCGACACGAACAAAAGTCATTGTATTGTTGTCGCCTTCAATTTTTTGAATTAAATGCGAGATAATCGGAGAATCAAGTAGTAATACTTCATATCCTTTTTCTTTCGCAATTTCGATATAACTATGTTGCGCTTCTTTATTTGACGCATATAAAACAACTAATTTTCCGTCTTTATCTGTTTGATTTACAGCTAATTTTTCTTTTAATTCTTCTAATATAAAATACGTATCATCAACTGTAGGATATAAAACAAATGCGCCTGCTTTTTCATAGAATTTGTCTTCTGAAAGCATTCCGTATTCTAAAACAATTTTGATGTCATTCCATTTTTTCTCGAAATCTTCTCTGTTTTCAGTGAATAAAGATTTCAATTTATCAGCTACTTTTCGAGTAATATAATTAGAGATTTTCTTAACCGCACCGTCAGATTGCAAACTTGAACGCGAAACATTCAATGGAATATCTGGCGAATCAATTACCCCTTTTAACATCGTTAAAAATTCAGGTACAATTCCTTCCACATTATCAGTTACATAAACCTGATTTTGATACAATTGGATTTTGTCTTTTTGTATTTGCAAGTCAGAACCTAATTTTGGAAAGTATAAAATTCCAGTCAAATTGAACGGATAATCCACGTTTAAATGTATGTGAAATAACGGTTCTTCAAATTGCATTGGATAAACTTCTCTGTAGAAATTTTTATAATCTTCATCCGATAATTCCGTTGGTTGTTTGGTCCAAGCCGGATTTGGATTATTAATAATATTATCCACTTCTACTTCAGTAAAAATATTGTCTTTGTCTTCAGATTCAACAAATTCACCTTTTTTCTGTTCAATTTTTTCTGTTTTGGTTCCAAATTTAATTG
This sequence comes from Bacteroidota bacterium, assembly GCA_947450355.1. Classification (GTDB taxonomy): domain Bacteria; phylum Bacteroidota; class Bacteroidia; order Flavobacteriales; family Flavobacteriaceae; genus Flavobacterium. Next base: position 637 of record CANFVB010000086.1, on the reverse strand, counting down.
GAATAGGCATAAATTTATTATACTTATTTAGCAATTCACGAATTTTAAAGTCTTCTAAAAACTCTAAAGAATCTTCGGCAATGTGCAAAATAATTTCAGAACCACGAGTCGTTTTATCGCTTGGTTCCAATGTAAATTCTGGACTTCCATCACACGTCCAATGTGCTGCTGGTTCGTCTTTGTATGATTTTGTAATAATTTCAACTTTGGAAGCAACCATAAAAGCAGAATAGAATCCCAGTCCAAAATGTCCGATAATTCCAGAATCTTTGGCAGAATCTTTGTATTTATCTAAAAATTCTTCCGCGCCAGAAAATGCCAATTGGTTGATGTATTTTTCAACCTCATCAGAAGTCATTCCAATTCCTTGGTCAATAATATGCAATTTTTTCCCTTCTTTATCGATTTTTACTTCGATAATTGGATTTCCAAATTCTACTTTTGCTTCGCCAATACTTGTTAAATGTTTTAATTTTAAAGTCGCATCAGTTCCGTTTGAAATTAGTTCCCGTAAAAATATTTCGTGGTCACTGTATAAAAACTTCTTAATTAAAGGGAAGATATTCTCTACCGAAACATTGATTTTTCCAGTTGTCATAAATTAAATTTTTAAGATTATTTCAAATACTACTCAAAT
>CANFVB010000085.1 GCA_947450355.1 Bacteroidota bacterium | reverse complement strand
TCTTCTAATAAAGCATCACCAATAGCGGTATCCCTATGTGGCGGGTTTTGCAACAAGAGTTATAGTGAATGGCAAGAGGAATAGTTAGAGGAAAAACAAATCATTTGCTCCATCTATTTACAACTTCCTTTTTCGCTGGTAAAAAGTACAATCAAGAAGCATTTTACTGTTGGGGTAACGTCCTTTAAAAAAACAAATAGCCTAATTAATCTAAATGCTATACTTTACAAAGGTTGTCTATTTCTGTTTTTAATCTATCTTTGCGCCTTCAAAAACATAAATTTAAAATGATTACAGTTAACGATATTTCTGTTCAATTTGGTGGGACTACTTTATTTAGCGACGTTTCTTTCGCAATAAACGAAAATGACAAAATTGCCCTTATGGGTAAAAACGGAGCAGGTAAATCCACTTTATTAAAGATAATTGCGGGACAAAGCAAACCATCAACAGGAAATATTTCTGCACCAAAAGAAGCAGTTATTGCCTATTTGCCGCAACATTTATTGACCACAGACGGTGCAACTGTTATTGAAGAAACGTCGAAAGCTTTCGGAGAAATATTTTCTATGAAAGCCGAAATTGATGAAATAAACGAGCAATTAACAATTCGTACCGATTACGAAAGTGATGCTTATATGAAATTGATTGAAAGAGTTTCTGATTTAAGTGAGAAATTTTATGCTATTGAAGAGGTAAATTATGAAGCCGAAGTCGAGAAAATTCTTATCGGATTGGGTTTTGTTCGTGAAGATTTTACACGTCAAACATCAGAGTTTTCTGGTGGATGGAGGATGAGAATCGAATTAGCTAAAATACTTTTGCAAAAACCAGACTTGATATTATTAGATGAACCAACGAACCACATGGATATTGAAAGTATTCAATGGTTAGAGGATTTCTTGTTAAATTCGGCTAAAGCTGTGGTGGTAATTTCTCACGATAGGGCTTTTGTTGATACTATTACCAATCGTACAATTGAAGTTACGATGGGAAGAATTTATGATTATAAAGCTAAATATTCTCATTATTTGGAACTTAGAAAAGATAGGCGCGTACACCAACAAAAAGCGTATGACGAGCAACAGCGTATGATTGCTGATAACAGAACTTTTATTGACCGATTTAAAGGTACATTTTCTAAAACTGACGCTGTTCAATCGCGTGTTAAAATGTTGGAAAAACTAGTAATTGTTCAGGTTGATGAGGTAGATACTTCGGTATTGAAATTAAAATTTCCTCCAGCAGCTCGTTCTGGACAATATCCCGTAATTGTTAAAGATTTATCGAAATCCTATGGTAATCATGTAGTATTTGAAAATGCAAATATGGTGATTGAACGAGGACAAAAAGTAGCTTTTGTTGGAAAAAATGGTGAGGGAAAATCGACTATGATAAAAGCCATCATGAAACAAATTGAAATCAATGGCGGAAGTTTAGAGATTGGTCATAATGCTCAAATTGGCTATTTCGCTCAAAATCAAGCGGCTTTATTAGATGAAAACGCTACTATTTTTGAAACTATTGACGATATTGCCGTTGGCGATGTACGAACAAAAATCAAAGATATTCTTGGCGCTTTTATGTTTCATGGAGATGATGTTACCAAGAAAGTAAAAGTGCTTTCCGGTGGTGAAAAAACTCGTTTGGCAATGATAAAACTATTGCTAGAACCAGTAAATTTACTAATTCTTGATGAGCCTTCTAACCATTTGGACATGAAAACCAAAGACATTATTAAAGATGCTTTACGTGATTTTGATGGAACTTTAATTCTAGTTTCTCACGATAGAGATTTCCTTGACGGACTAGCAACGAAGGTTTTTGAATTTGGAAACAAGCGTGTAAAAGAGCATTTCGAAGATATTTCAGGCTTCTTAGCACACAAGAAAATGGAGAATTTGAGAGAAATAGAGAAGTAAATAAATAAAAGTTTCTTAAGAATAAACCACTAGGTAATGGAAGTTCATAGATTTGGTTTGGCAGACTGAAAGTCTGTGAAGCTAGATTGTGGAATTAATCCGTGAAATTTTACCACAGATTCACGGATAAAAAATAGTTAAAAAATCAGTGAATCTGTGGCCTAAAATATTTTTAGAAGCTAAACCGAGATGCACTAAAAATGCATAGTTTTAACTCTATTTGTGACCAGTAAAGTCTAAATATAATTAGATTATTTTTCTTCCTTCTGTCCCATCATCATCAAAAATGCTTTCAAAAACGCGTCAATTTCGCCATTCATTACTCCATCAACATCGCTAGTTTCATAGCCAGTACGAACGTCTTTTACTAATTTATAAGGCTGCATAACATAGTTTCGAATTTGCGAACCCCATTCGATTTTCATTTTCCCAGCTTCAATATCTGCCCGTTGTGCCTGTTTCTTTTTTAATTCAATTTCGTACAATTGAGAACGTAACATTTGCATCGCCCGTTGTCTGTTGTCTTGTTGCGATCTCGTTTCCGAACATTGAATCTGAATTCCTGTAGGTTTATAAACCAATTGTACTTTGGTTTCCACCTTATTTACATTTTGTCCACCAGCACCACTGGAACGGGAAGTTGTAATTTCAATATCGGCGGGATTAATATCTATTTCAATACTATCATCAACAAGCGGATACACATATACAGAAGCAAACGAAGTGTGTCGCTTGGCATTGCTGTCAAATGGAGAAATTCGCACCAATCGATGTACGCCATTTTCACCTTTTAAATAGCCAAAAGAATAATCGCCTTCAAACTCAAGTGTCACGGTTTTAATTCCTGCAGCTTCTCCTTTTTGAAAGTTCAATTCCTTGATTTTGTAACCGTATTTTTCGCCCCACATCATGTACATGCGCATCAGCATTTCTGCCCAATCGCAACTTTCTGTACCTCCAGCACCAGATGTAATTTGAAGTACTGCACTCAAAGAATCTCCTTCGTCAGAAAGCATATTCTTGAATTCTATCGCTTCAATATAAGAATTCGTAACCTGATATTGCTCGTCCAATTCATCGGAGGTGAGTTCTCCTTCTTTATAAAATTCGTAAGCCAATTGCAATTCTTCACCCATTTCAGTAGCTTTATTGTAATCTTCTACCCATTTTTTCTTTGAACGAAGCGTCTTTATATAAAGTTCCGCCTCTTTCGGATTGTTCCAAAAATCGGGTGCTAACGTCTTTTCTTCTTCATTTGTAATTTCAATTAATTTGGCATCAACGTCAAAGATACCTCCTCAACGCACCAAGGCGCTCTACAATACCTTTAATTTGTTCGGTAGTTGTCATAAATTATACTAATTTTGTAAAGCAAAAATAAGCAATTTTTACGAAGCGACAAGTTGCAACTTGTCTGTATTTCAAATATAAAAATCAATATGGAAATTAATTTAGTTAGCGATACCGTTACAAAACCTAGTCAGGAAATGTTACGTTTTATGTTTCAGGCAGAAGTAGGGGATGATGTTTACAAACAAGACCCAACAGTCATTGAATTAGAAGCCAAAGTTGCCGAATTTTTCGGAATGGAAGCAGCCCTATTTTTCCCTTCTGGGACAATGGCAAATCAAACGGCAATTAAACTGCACACGCAACCAGGCGAACAATTAATTGCCGATAAATGGGCGCACGTTTACAATTACGAAGGAGGTGGAGCTTCCTTTAATAGCGGGGTTTCTTGTTGTTTATTAGATGGAAATCGTGGAATGATTACCGCCGAGCAAGTCGCTGGAGCTATTAATAATCCTGAGTTTTATCACAGTCCGCTAACGAGTTTGGTATGTGTTGAAAATACCACCAACAAAGGGGGAGGAGCCTGTTATGACTTTGAAGAATTCAGAAAAATACGCCGAGTTTGCGATGCTAACAATTTGAAATTTCATTTGGACGGTGCTCGTATTTGGAATGCTTTGGTTGCCACCAATGACAATCCGAAAGACTACGGAACAGTTTTTCACACCATTTCTGTTTGCTTATCAAAAGGGTTGGGCGCACCAATTGGTTCACTTCTACTATCCGACAAAGCGACCATACACAGAGCGTTAAGAATCAGAAAGATACTTGGTGGCGGAATGCGACAAGTGGGCTATTTAGCAGCAGCCGGATTGTATGCTTTAGACAACAATATCGAACGCTTATCAGAAGACCATCGACGTGCAAAAGAATTAGGAAACGTGCTTCAAAAACTACCTTGGGTTGCCAAAGTTGAACCTGTAGAAACCAACATTTTGATATTCTCCGTACAATCTTCCGTAGATGAAAATTTGTTGATGGAAAAACTGAAACAAAAAGGTATTTCCATGAGTTCAATGGGACACGGAAAACTAAGAATCGTCACCCATTTGGATTACCGCGAAGTCATGCACAGTTACGTTTTGGAAACCCTAGAAAGATTAACTTAGTCAAAAATAAGTAGGAGCGAATTGTCCTCTTGTATTTGGAATTGCAATTCCCGCTTTCGGCTATATCTCTTCGCTTCGCTGCGAGGATACCGCCTCAATCGGGGCTAAAGGAGCAGTCATTTTCTTGTTTTTATATTTTGGATTTAATCTATTATCTTTTCTCAACAATAATCAATTCATTGTGTTGCTCAATCCTTGGAATGGCTTTAGTTTTAAATTTTGAAGTATCAAATTCATTGATGTACTTTTGATTTCGGGTAGTGTCACTTTCCTTCGTTAGCATTGTATTGAAAAGGATATAACCACCCGATTTTAGGAGTGTGCCAATTCTGTCATTAAAGAATTTTTCAAAGAGGAAATTCGGCATATTAGTATCTTGAAAAATATCGATAATGATTAAATCAAAGGTTTCATTGGTTTTTAAAACAAATTCAAAGGCGTCATCAATAACAATAGTTAAGTTGGGAATTTCATTTAATTTAAAATAAGTATTGGCAATTTCGATGATTTCGGGGTCAATTTCAACTCCTGTAATTTTGCCTTTAAACTGTATTTCATTTACCAAAGTTTTAATAACACTTCCTCCTGCAACACCAAGAACTAAGATTGATTCCATTTTATTAATAGTTTCAAAACCAATAGTTTTCAACCCTTTTCGCAAAATACGCTGCAAACTCCCGTATGAATAGTTAGTATTTTTGGAATCCAATACCAATTCGCCATTAGCCCAAGTAACTTCAAGCGAATTGCTTACGGAAGATTTTCGTTTGTAGATATTTATAGGAATCAAAAAACTAAGTATCTTTTTGAGCATTATTTTTTTTATCAAAAATAAGAGATTAATGTTACTTTTACACAAAAATACTAAGAATGAAGAAACAAATTTATAAATGGATTTTTTTTCGATTGATGGGCTGGAAAATCGTTGGAGAAATTGACGAAAAAATCACCAAATGCGTTTTGATGGTTGTTCCACATACGAGTTGGCACGATTTCTATCTTGGGATTTTTACGCGAGGAATTACTGGGGTTGAGATGAATTGGTTGGGTAAAAAAGAATTGTTTGGATTTCCTTTTGGGTGGTATTTTCGATATATGGGCGGCGCACCTCTCGATAGAAAAGGAAGTTTGAATAAAGTAGATGCTATTGCAGAAGTTTTTAAAAATAAGCAAATATTCCGTTTGGCAATTGCTCCTGAAGGTACTCGCAAGAAAGTAACGGAGTTAAAAACAGGGTTTTATTATATCGCAATGAAAGCAAATGTCCCAATAATTCCTGTAGCTTTTGATTTTGGTAAAAAAGAAGTCCGTTTGGGAAAACCATTTCATCCAACTGGCAATATCGAGGATGATTTGAAAATTCTGACACATCATTTTTTAGATACAAAAGGAAAAGTGCCCGAATATAGTTTTGAAGTAAAATAATTATTCTGAAGGTTTATAATCTTTAAAAGTTCCGTTTTTATAGAATATCACAATTTTGTCAATTTCATTTGAACTTGTCGAGATTGTGATATTTTCTTTTACAATGGAGTTGGTATTTTCTACAATATTTTTAACGACAGGAATTTCAGTTGGGCTAAATAAATTTTCCGCAATTTGGTTTTGTGAAATTGGAGTAGGAGCAGAAATTGTTTTTTCTGCAATAATTCCAGTTCTATTTTCGTCTGAATTTTTCGGAAAATTTCCTTTGCCATTTAAAATCCAATACAAATCAACATCAGGGAAAACCTCTAAAATTTTCAATATAAAATCCAAACTTGGCTTGTTTCTTCCTGAAAGCAAATGGGACAAACTGGAACGTTGTACACCAATTTTATCAGCAAATGCAGAAGCATTTAAGCTATAATAATCCAATAGTATCTCAAGTCTTTTAATGAATTCGTCGGTGTTTACCATTGTAAATTATCTTTTAGAAGTTGTATTTTACAAATGTAAATAAAAAGAAGTAAACAAGCAATTTTACAGATGTAAATTGTAAATATTTAACATTTATTACTATTTAAATACTCGAGGTAATCATATTTAAAATACTGATTTATAGTAATTTAATTTATAAATATAAAACAAATAACATTTGTTAATTATACTGTTAATCAAACATACAATTAAACACCATAAAACGTTTACATTATTAAACAATCTTTTCTTTTTCATTGTTTACAATTGTAAATACAAAGATGTTTACTTTTGTAAATCAAATTTAAAGCTATGAATTTCGAGAAATTATTCAGTCAATTTAAAGAGACTAATTTATTTGGACGTTACATTACATTGGAAGATATTGAACCATTATTAGCAAAATATAATACTAATAATCAGGTTCAAATTATTGGTCAATCGGTACTTGGAAAACCCATTTATAAATACCAATTAGGAGCTGGTTCAAAACGAATTTTGCTTTGGTCGCAAATGCACGGAAATGAAAGTACAACTACAAAAGCACTTTTTGATTTTTTAAATTTATTGAATAGCAATTCTGAATTGGCAAATAAATTGCTGTCGGAGTTTACTTTTTGTTGTTTGCCAATGGTAAATCCTGATGGTGCTTTGTTATATACTAGAGAAAATGCCAATAAAGTGGATTTGAATAGGGATTCTCAAGCGTTAACCCAGCCTGAAAGTATAGTATTAAGACAGGTATTTGAAAATTTCAAACCAGATTATTGTTATAATTTACATGATCAGCGCACTATTTTTGGAGTTGGTGATGAAATTCCAAAACCCGCTACAGTCTCATTTCTAGCACCATCTTATAATGAAGCAAGAGAAATAAACGAGGTTCGAGCCAAAGCCATTGAAGTTATTGTTGCTATGAATACTGTTTTGCAAGAATTTATACCGAACCAAGTGGGGCGTTTTGACGATTCATTTAATATAAATTGCATTGGAGATACATTTCAATCTTTAAACGTTCCGACAATTTTAATTGAAGCAGGACATTTCCAAGAAGATTGTGACAGAGAATTTACTCGAAAATTTATTTTTATAGCTTTAATTTCGGGTTTAAAACACATTTACGAAAACGATATAGTTAGCAATAAAATTGAAGAATATATGAATATTTCTCATAATAAAATCTGTTTTTATGATTTTATTTACAAAAATATCCAAATTCATTATGATAATAACAAATTTATTACGAATTTTGCCATTCAATATAAAGAAGAATTAATTGATAATCAGCTTTTATTCAATGCGTATATTACTGACATTGGGGATTTAAAAGGTTTTTCCGGACATTTTGAGTACGATGCGAAACAAGCTTTGTATGAAAATTTAGAAGGAAATATTCCGAAATTAGGTCAAAAAGCAGATTTTTCTTTAGGAAAAAGCATAAAAATCATAAATGGATTGATAAAATTTTAGTCTTTTTTATGTTTTTGTAAGAATTAATTAAATAATAATTGAAATAAATTAAAGCACATTAAAAAACCTACTTATGAGCAAGTTCCGTTTAGATGAAGTCGATCATCAAATTTTAGACATGTTGATTGACAATACAAGAGTTCCATTTACTGATATTGCAAAGAAATTATTGATTTCTGCTGGTACAGTTCACGTTAGAGTGAAAAAAATGGAAGATGCAGGAATAATTATGGGATCGTCATTGACCTTAGATTATGAGAAATTAGGATATTCTTTTATCGCTTATGTTGGTGTTTTTCTTAATAATACTTCACAAACTAAATTTGTTTTGGAGCGTATTAATGAAATTCCTTTCGTGACTGTTGCGCACATAACTACTGGAAAATTCAATATTTTCTGTAAAATTAGAGCAAAAGACACCAAGCATGCTAAGGATGTGATTTTCATGGTTGATGATATAGAAGGAGTCTATAGAACTGAAACTATGATTTCGCTTGACGAAAGCTTGAATGATAAAAAACGTTTAATGCATACGATTTTCAAAAACTTGTAGTGTTTATAAAGTTTTTATTTTATAAAGCCTCAAGTGAATTCTTGGGGCTTTTTTATTGCTTATTTTTCAAAAACCAACAACAACACAACTACTAAAATGTACACGCTTCCTAAAATTGAACGATTCAACCAGAATGTTCTCTCAAAATACCAAGTTTACAACAGTCTCTTTCTGACGCTTCCTTTTGATGCAATTGATAATACGGGTGTTATGTTGCCTTTATTTACAGAAGTATGTGAAAAAGGGTTTAAAAAACAAGAAACACCAATTCAGATTGTAGATTTCTTTGCTACTAAATACATGGATAACGCTTCTGAATCTGAGCGAAT
>CANFVB010000084.1 GCA_947450355.1 Bacteroidota bacterium | reverse complement strand
GCTATTGCTGGTGAAGATTTTGGAAAATTAGCAACGGATTATTCTCAAGATCCTTCTGCAAAAGAAAATAAAGGGGATTTAGGATATTTCTCTGCTTTTAGAATGGTTTATGCTTTTGAAACTGCTGCTTATAAAACGGCAAAAGGAAACATTTCTAACCCTGTTCGTACACGTTTTGGATACCATTTGATAAAAGTTGAAGATGTTCGTGACAACAGAGGAGAGGTTTCTGTTGCTCATATTATGATTTTGAACCCTGAAGCAGCTGCCGACGGTAAAGTTGAAGTTGATGCGGATAAAGCAAAAAATACAATTCAAGATATTTATAAAAAATTGCAACAAGGCGAAAAATTCGAGGATTTAGCTAAACAATTTTCTGAAGACAAATCATCTTCTTCAAAAGGTGGTGTTTTAAATCGTTTTGGTTCGGGACAATTAAGTTCTGAAGAATTTGAAACGGTTGCCTTTTCATTGTCAAAAGAAAATCCAATTTCTGAACCTTTTAAAAGTCAATTTGGATGGCATATTGTAAAATTCCTTGATAAATTTCCAGTAAAAACGTTGGAAGAAATGCAACCAGATTTAGAATCGAAAGTAAGCAAAGACGACCGTTCAAGACTAATTGTCGCTTCAATGACGGATAAATTGAGAAAAAAATATACTGTAAAAAGAGACGATAAATTGTTTGCTGTAGTTTCTAAATTAATCACGAATGATTTCTACGAAGGAAAATGGGATGTTCCTACAAATTTAAAAGATTTTAATGGAAATTTATTTACAATTAATAAAGTAAAATCGCTTTCTGGCGCTTCTTTTTTAACGTATGTAAAAGCGCAACAAAAATCTCCAAACACATTAAAACCAATTGCTAAACTTATTGATAAATTATATCAAAATTATGTAGATCAAGAGTTGGCTCAATATTATGATGATAATTTGGAAAATGAATTCCCAGAATTTTCAGCTGTAATGGACGAATATCGTGATGGATTATTGCTTTTTGATTTAATGGAAAAAGAAATTTGGACAAAATCGAAAACAGATACTTTAGGTTTGAAAAGCTTTTATGATAAAAACCTTAAAAATTACAATTGGAAAAATAGGTTGGATGTAACTATTCTATCTTCTACAAAATTGGATGTAATTAAAAAAGCTGAAAAATTATTGAAACAAGATAAAACGGCTGATTTCATCAAAGAAAAATTGAATCTAAAAGATGGAGTTGTGAATGTAATGTCAAAAGTGGGCGTTTTTGAAGAAGGAAGTGAAGTGTTGCCTAAAAACCTTAAATTTGAAACTGGAATTTCTGAAATTATTAAAGATGGCGAATATTATTTTGTTACTAAAGTAAATAAAACGCTGCCTGCGGGTCCAAAAACATTGGAAGAATGTAAGGGAAAAGTGATTAATGATTACCAACAATATTTAGAAGAAAACTGGGTTAAAGACCTTAAAAACGAATTTAAAGTTGAAGTAAATCAAGCGGTTTTTGAAAAAGTGAAAAAACAATTGAAACCATAAATATAATTTCAATTGCAGTGTTTCAGGTATTTAAAATTAATAAAATTACAATTAATAAAATCGAATTAGATTTAGCGGATGATGATAATAAATAAAATAAATATGAAATTTTTAAATACGAAAACAGCTCTAATTGTACTTTTTTCTGTGTTCTCTTTTGCTATAAATGCGCAAGAAGTTATAAAGGAAAAAGTATCGGATTCAACGAAAGTTAAGATGCCAACATCAAGACAAAAAGTAGATGGAATTATTGCAACTGTTGGCGATTATATCATTTTGGATTCAGATATTGATAAAGGATATTTAGAAATTTCAAGCCAAGGAAACTCTATAAAAGACATTTCAAGATGTCAGATGTTAGGGAAATTATTGGAAGATAAATTATATGCGCACCAAGCTATTCAAGACAGTATCGTTGTGAAAGATGACGAAGTTAAGAAAATGATGGACGACAGAATTAATTATATGGTGGAACAAATTGGTTCGCTTGACAAAGTAATTCAATATTACAAAAAGAATTCAGAAGAAGAATTTAGAACTTATTTCTTTGACATTCTTAAAGAAAATAAGTTGACAGAAGAAATGCAAAAAAAGATTGTTGATGCTGTGGAAGTTACACCTGAAGAAGTTCGTACTTTTTTCAAGAAAATTCCAACGGCTGAATTGCCTGTTTTTGGATCAGAAATGGAAGTGGCACAAATTGTTGTAACACCAAAAATTACTGACGAAGAAAAGCAAAAAGTAATTGATAAATTGAAAGAATTTAAAAAGGAAATTCAAGGCGGAGCGAGTTTTTTCAGTAAAGCAGTTTTGTATTCTGAAGATCCAGGTTCAAGATCTTCGGGTGGTTTTTATAAAATGACTCGTAAAACACCATTCGTAAAAGAGTTTAAAGATGTTGCTTTTAGTCTTGCAGAAGGCGAAATTTCGGAGCCTTTTCAAACTGATTTTGGGTATCATATTATTTATGTAGAAAAAATTAGAGGTCAAGAAATTGATTTGCGTCACATACTTTTAATTCCTAAAGTTTCAGACGAATCATTAAAAGAAGCAAAAGAAAAAATCACTTTAATCAAGAAAAGAATTGAGGATAAGGAGATTACATTTGCGGAAGCGGCAAGAACTTTATCTGATGAAAAAGAAACAAGAGCAAATGGTGGGGTTTTGATTAATCCTAAAACTCAAGATACCCGTTTTGAATTGACAAAAATGGATCCTTCATTATACAGTAATGTATCTGGTTTGAAAGAAGGCGAAATTTCAAGTCCATTGGCAGAAGAAGACCAATCTGGAAAAAAGAAATTCAAACTTTTAACGGTTACAAATCGTATCAATGAGCATACTGCTGATTATGCGAAAGATTATTTAAAAATCAAAAGTATTGCTTTAAAAGAAAAACAAATCAAAGGAATTGGTAAGTGGTTTGATGAAAAAATCAAAGAAACATATATCAAAATCAATGGTGAATATAGAGATTGTAAATTCACCAACAATTGGTTAAAAAAGTAGTCTAAATATACCTGAATCATTTTTCAGATTTAAGTTTCCAAAAAACATAAGTCTAAAATCTAAAATATTTAATAATGTCTGACGTTACCGAAATAAATAAATTAGTCCAAAAAAGACTTGAACTTAAACTTGAAATTGCCAAAATAATTGTTGGGCAAGAAGAAGTTGTCGATCAAATTTTATTGAGTATTTTCTCTGGCGGACACGCACTTTTAGTTGGTGTTCCAGGATTGGCAAAAACGCTGATGGTGAATACTATTGCGCAAGCTTTGGGATTGGACTTCAAAAGAATTCAGTTTACACCAGATTTAATGCCTTCGGATATTTTGGGAAGTGAAATTTTAGATGAAAACAGACAGTTCAAATTCTTGAAAGGGCCAATTTTTTCTAATATTATTTTGGCAGATGAGATTAATAGAACGCCACCAAAAACGCAGGCAGCTTTATTGGAAGCAATGCAAGAACGTGCCGTTACAATTGCAGGTCATAATTATAAATTATCGTTGCCTTATTTCGTTTTAGCAACGCAAAATCCAATTGAGCAAGAAGGAACGTATCCTTTGCCAGAAGCACAGTTAGACCGTTTTATGTTCTCTATAAAATTAGATTACCCTTCTTTTGCCGAGGAAGTTCAAGTGGTTAAAAGCACAACTTCGGATGCTAAAATTTCAGTTAATCCATTGTTTAATTCACAAGAAATTATCGATTTCCAGCAGTTAATTCGTAGAATACCTGTTGCTGATAATGTAATTGAATATGCGGTAACTTTGGTAAGTAAAACAAGACCAGATAATACACTTTCAAATGAATTTGTGAAAAACTATATCGATTGGGGAGCAGGGCCAAGAGCCTCTCAAAATTTAATTTTAGCGGCTAAAGCCAATGCTGCTTTCAACGGAAAATTTTCACCAGATATTGAAGATGTAAAAGCTGTTGCAACAGGGATTTTAAGACATCGTGTAGTGAAAAATTACAAAGCAGATGCAGAAGGAATTTCAATTGAAAAAATTATATATTCCTTATTGTAATAAATTGAATAATTAAAAAGCCTCAAAATTTAGAAATAAGTTTTGAGGTTTTTTTGTTTTGTAAAATGGGCAACAAATAGGAATTCGAACTATTTATTCTAATTTTTTAACTTCTAAAATTAGCAATGGCTTTTATATTTTTAAATAAGGCTTATTTATATAGAATAAAGAGAATTTTCTAATATGCCTCATTCCGAATTTGATAATAATAATAGTTTTAATTATTAATTTTATAATATTTTAATTCTATTTTGATTATATATTAATATATATGACTAAAATTGACATTTTACAAATAATAATTACTTCAAATGGTACTTTTATTAAAATATCTTTAATATTAATTGGAATTGTTTAAATTTGCATCATAACAAACTAACACAGATTACTATGGCTTTTGATATTGATATGATTAAAAAGGTTTACGACACAATGTCTTCTCGAGTTGATAAAGCACGAGAAATCGTTGGAAGACCCTTAACATTAACAGAGAAAATTTTATATTCACACCTTTGGGAAGGAACGCCTTCAAAAGCATTCAAAAAAGGAGTTGATTATGTTGATTTCGCACCAGACCGTGTTGCGTGTCAAGATGCGACTGCACAAATGGCTTTGTTGCAATTTATGCACGCTGGAAAACCTAAAGTTGCTGTTCCTACAACAGTGCATTGCGATCACTTGATTCAAGCAAAAGTTGATGCAGTAACCGATTTAGCAAGAGCAAAATCACAAAGTAGTGAAGTATTTGATTTTCTATCTTCAGTATCAAATAAATATGGAATTGGTTTTTGGAAACCAGGAGCAGGGATTATTCACCAAGTAGTTTTAGAAAATTATGCGTTTCCAGGTGGAATGATGATTGGAACTGATTCACATACTGTAAACGCAGGTGGATTGGGAATGTTAGCGATTGGTGTTGGTGGTGCAGATGCCGTTGATGTAATGTCAGGAATGGCTTGGGAATTGAAATTTCCTAAATTAATTGGAGTAAAATTAACCGGTAAATTATCAGGTTGGACAGCACCAAAAGACGTTATCTTGAAAGTTGCTGGAATCTTAACTGTAAAAGGAGGAACTGGTGCAATCGTTGAATATTTTGGCGAAGGAGCAACTGCAATGTCTTGTACAGGAAAAGGAACTATTTGTAATATGGGTGCCGAAATTGGAGCAACTACATCTACTTTTGGATATGACGATTCTATGAGCCGTTATTTACGTTCTACAAACAGAGCTGATGTTGCCGATGCTGCCGATAAAGTAGCTGCATATTTAACAGGTGATGCTGAAGTTTATGCAAATCCAGAGCAGTATTTCGACCAAGTAATAGAAATTAATTTATCAGAATTAGAGCCGCATTTAAACGGACCTTATACTCCGGATTTATCAACTCCAATTTCTAAAATGAAAGAAGAAGCGATAAAAAACAACTGGCCTTTGAAAATTGAAGTAGGCTTAATAGGTTCTTGTACGAATTCATCTTATGAAGATATTGCTCGTGCCGCTTCATTAGCGAAGCAAGTAACTGACAAAAAATTAAAAATAAAATCGCAATTCACAATTACTCCAGGTTCTGAAGTAGTGCGTTATACTATTGAGCGTGATGGATTTATCGACACTTTCAATACCATTGGAGCGACTGTTTTTGCAAATGCTTGCGGACCGTGTATCGGAATGTGGGACAGGGAAGGAGCAGAGAAGGAAGAACGGAACACCATCGTTCACTCGTTCAATCGTAATTTCTCAAAACGTGCCGATGGAAACCCAAATACTTTGGCATTCGTAGGTTCACCAGAATTGGTTACCGCTCTTGCAATTGCAGGAGATTTAGGTTTCAACCCTTTGACGGACAAATTAATCAACGAAGACGGTGATGAAGTAATGTTAGACGAACCAACAGGAAATGAATTGCCTCCAAAAGGTTTTGATGCCGAAGACCCAGGTTTTCAAGCTCCAGCCGAAGATGGTTCAGGAGTTCAAATCTTGGTAAGCGAAACATCGGAACGTTTGCAATTGCTTGCGCCGTTTACTGCTTGGGATGGAAAAAACATTACAGGAGCAAAGTTGCTTATCAAAGCATTCGGAAAATGTACTACTGATCACATTTCTATGGCGGGACCTTGGTTGCGTTTCCGTGGACATTTGGATGCGATTTCTAATAATATGTTGATTGGTGCTATCAATGCGTACAACCAAAAAACGAATAATGTAAAGAACCAATTAACAGGAGTTTACGATGCAGTTCCTGCTGTAGCTCGTGCTTATAAAGCTGCTGGAATTCCTTCTGTAGTTGTAGGCGATCACAATTATGGTGAAGGTTCTTCAAGAGAACACGCTGCAATGGAGCCTCGTTTCTTGGGTGTAAAAGCCGTATTGGTAAAATCATTTGCGCGTATTCACGAAACCAACTTGAAAAAACAAGGAATGTTAGGATTGACGTTCGCTAACGAAGCTGATTACGATAAAATTCAAGAAGATGACACAATTAACTTCCTAGATTTAGTAGATTTTGCACCAGAAAAACAGTTAACATTAGAATTCGTTCACGCCGATGGTTCAAAAGATATCATCTTGGCTAACCATACTTATAACGAAGGTCAAATTGGCTGGTTTGTAGCAGGTTCGGCATTGAACTTAATTGCTGCCGGAAAAGCATAATCGCAATTTCATTTATACTAAAAACGCGCTGTGAAAATGGTGCGTTTTTTTTGTGCATTTTACTTTTGCATTCAAAGAAAAGTAGCCACGAATTGCACTAATTTTCACTAATTAATTCGTGCTAATTCGTGTAATTCGTGGCGAAAAAATCTACCTACAAAACTCTCAAAATACTTAGTGTTTCTTTGTGAATCTTTGTGCCCCTTTGTGTTCTTTGTGATAAAAAAACCAAAACCGTAGGTTTTAAAACCCCTTTAATCATTGCAATCCGTGGCAAAAAACAACTTTAATTCAATCAACCAATCGTTTTCGCAAAACAAATGCTATTGGCAACACCTTTATAATTCCCGTAATTTTCTATTTTTTCATAACCATTTTTTGGATATAACCCAATCGCTTCCACTTGCAGTATTCCCGTTTCCAAAATGCATTTTGTATTGCCTAATTCTTTTGCCCAAGCCTCTAATTCGGCAAGGATTTTGGAAGCAATTCCCTTGTTGCGGTACAATTCTGGGACATACATTCGTTTGATTTCGACAGTATTTTCTTCATAAGTTCTAAAGGCACCGCAACCCACAGGTGCATTGTTTTCAAAAGCAATAAGCACTTCATTCAATACCGCCGTTTGATTTAAATCCGCATAAAATACGTGGTCTTCTCCATCAAGAATTTTCAAGATGGCATCCAATTCAACGACTAATTTTTTGAAATCAGGATTTTCAGATTGGGTTCGTAAGAATGAAATCATAGTTAATATTTATTTTTTTTATTTGGGCATGCCCCTCCGTAAAAACTTCGGGTCAGGTCGTTCGCTGCAATCTCTGTTCCACTTTGTTCCACAGAGGATTTCCGCTGCCACCCTTCATGCGAAACCCAGACGAAGCTTGCTGAAAAAATCTTGTTTTGTCAATTTGAATTTATTTAAATGCTGAAACAAGTTCAGAATGACAATGCAAAAGCAGTTGTTAATAGCCATCTATTGAATTGGTGGTATTACATTTCTATTAATGTTGTCCGTTGTATTTTGGGTCAAAGTCCACCATCCATTCAAATCCAAATTTGTCTCTAAACATTCCAAAATACGAGCCCCAAGGACTGTCCGCAATTGGCATTTCTATATGTCCACCCACTGAAAGACCGTTGAATAAATGGTTAGCTTCTTCTTTGCTGTCTGCGCTAATAGAAATCTTACTTCTTTTTTCATTTTCGTTATGTTTGCCCATAAATTCGGGCGTGTCGCTTGCCATTAACACACTATTTTTACCTATTGGCAAAGCAATGTGCATAATTTTTTCTGCTTCATTTTCAGACATTGGGAACTCCGCCATTTCCATATCTTTAAAACGAGCTATCGTTGCGAATTCTCCTCCAAAAACAGATTTGTAGAACGTAAATGCTTCTTCTGCATTTCCGTTAAAGTGTAAGTAAGGATTTATTTGTGCCATTTTGTACTATTTATATTTTAAGAAATTGTTGATTTGTCTTTATGCGTTTGGGATATTTGGTTCTACCAATCGTTTCAGTTTGTCCAAACTTTCTTGCCAACCTAAATAACACATTTCAGGAGGTATGGCATTAGGTATGTCTTCTTGTGTCACAAAAAGTTCAGTTCCACATAAAACTTTTTTTAATTCTATGGTTGTAATCATTTGACCTGGTAAATTAGGGTTGTCAAATTTATCACTGTATTTTAATTTTTCATTGACTATGACCTCTAAATATTCGCCACCAAAAGAGTGTGCATTTCCTGTTGTGAAATTTGTAAAGGTCATTTTGTAAGTTCCGCCTACTTTTAAATCCATACTGTGAACTTTGCAGACAAAACCATAAGGAGGAAGCCAACTAGCCAAAGCATCGGCATCTGTGAATGCTTTAAAAATTTTTTCTACTGGTGCAGTTAAAATGCGGTGTAGTTTTACAATGTTTGCCATGATTTATTTTTTTAAGATATCAAATTTAAAACTTTAAATT
>CANFVB010000083.1 GCA_947450355.1 Bacteroidota bacterium | reverse complement strand
TTTCAACAAAATTTATTTTGGTGTTACTGCGGCCTTAGACCCAATGAAAAACACTTCAAACAGTCATTTTATGACTTCTATAAATGCCTTTGGAGGTTTGCAATATGACCGTTTTAAATTTGGTTATTCATACGATTTCAATACTTCTCAAATAGGAAAAACGGGAGGGATATATGAGCTTTCTGTTACTTACCAATTCGATTTAAAAGTAAAATGTTTTGGTTGTCCAAATTATAATACTGATTAAGCGGGTTTGAAAAGATACTTTTCGTATTAAATAAGAATTAGCTTGAGTATTAAATACATTCCAGAAGATGGTTTGTTTATGCTATTTATATTTGACCAATTCAGGTTTTGAAATTTCAAAATTTTGCAAGCCAAAATCAGAGGTGCTAATGGCATTGGTTTTGAAAAAAGAACCTCCGTCTGTTGGTAAATTTGGATATAAAGAAAATGAAAATTGAAAGGATTTGAATACTAAATAGTCATTACTAATTATGATTCCGAATCCTATTTGGGAATATAATTTACCCGAGCCAAAGTTTTCTCCTTCTTTATTTAAAATCCCCATGGTGTAACTAAAATAAGGGTTTAACCTAAAGCCAGAAACTTTCCAATTGGAATAGGCTTGTGTTTGAAAAGTAACCAATAATTTTTTTGTGCCGAATAAAGTTTCGCTGTTAAATCCGTTAATTCCAGAGTCACCATTAAGTGTGATTCTATCGGAAATCGTATTCGGTCTATTCATTCCAATTACTAGTTCTGGTTTTATGAATTGTCTGAATTTCCATGTTCTAATTTCTTTTAAATTGGTAAAATAAACCGCTTGGAAAACGGCAGCACTTTCTTCCGATTTTCCATTATTATAAAAAGTTCCATACTCAAAATTGGTGCTTAAATACCCAAAATCAAAATAATTCCCTAAAACTGCTTTACCACCTATGTAAAAACGATTTAAATTGTTTTTGTTTTGAAAACCACCCGTTAATAAATAGGAAAACCCAGTAGGAATATCTTCAACAATATTAAAATTAAAAATATATTTGTCTTGAATGTACTTTCGTGAAGAAATTCCAAGTCCAACCAAATAGAGATTTTCGTTAGAATAAACTCCCAAACTATCCTTCCCTATTAAAGGTTTTTCAATATAATTCTTAGAAAAAAATCGAGTGGTAGAAATAAAATTGGTTGTTCTTTGATATTCAGAATTTCCTTTAAAAATTTGAAAAGAATGACCACCCCAATAATCGTGAGAATTGGCTTTGAATCGCTGCAATTCTAGATTCTGATTAACAGTTGTTGTTAACTCACTTCCGTAGTGTTGACTGAAAAGAATTCCAGCAGCCCAATGTGCAAATGGGGAATAAAAAGGTCTTTCTATATTAATAAGTTTTGTGTAATTTTTATCAAAATCAATTGTATAACCTAAGCTCGTTTTTATAAAAGTGTTGTCAATATTTGGAATGGTATAACTGAAATTGTAACCGTCTTGAATCCCTGTGAAATTTTTGATGTAGGTGTTGGAAAACTCATGTCCAGTTCCAAAAAAATTCTTTTCAGTCAATGAAAATGAAGATTTGTTATTAGAAATATTAAATTCTGGCACGGAACTCCAAGAATCCAAAACGCGAATTGAAATATCAACTGAATCTTTGGAAACTAATTTGGTTTCCATTACCACTTGGCTAACATATCTTTGACCTCGAATTAATCGTTCAGATTCTTTTACTAATAGAGAATCTAAAGGGGTGTTTTCATTAATTAAAAGCACATTTTTTATAGCGAAATTCTTTGTTTTAATATGTAGTAAATTTCCCGCTTTTAATAGGAATTTTTTTGGTGTTGCTGCAGTATCATTAACCGAATACCCAAAAGGGTCAAGTGTGGTGATTTTAATTTTTCTGATAATCTTCCCTTCAAATGAAACAAAGTTCATTTTTTTGATTTTATGAAAAGAGTTCATTGCAATTTTAGGCTTAGAAACAGGCTCGAAAATTAGTTTGTAAATGAACTTAGTAAACTTATGTTTTTTGGAATACAACTCTATTTTACTATATTGTTTAGTTTCTTCTTTAGACTTTATAGTATCTTGAGCCACTAAAAAATAGCAATTAAAGAGTATGAAAAAGGTGAAAATAATTTTTAGTCTCAAAGTCTGAATGGCTTTAATTATCAAAATTAGCATTTATATAAATAGAATGCTATTAATCTACGAATAATGAAAATAATCCAATTATTTTAATACTAAAAACATTGTAAATTGAGCAATTAATTTTTTATGATTTTTCGGGTTATAGAAATGCCATTAATTTCTATTTTCAACATGTAAATACCATTTGATAATCGGCTAATATCAACTTCATTTACTTCGTATTTACTAGTAATGTTTTGAATAAAACGACCCTCCAAATCGAAAATTTCAATTTTCGATATCTCCATTTTTGATGTTATTGTTATTAAATCTGATGTAGGATTTGGATAAATAGCCATCTGACTTTCTATTTCATTTTCAATACGATTTAATGTGTTTGATGCAACCCAACTTGAAGCTAAATTATTGTCTAAAGCAGTATCAATTAATTGAAGGTAACTTCCACCACCATCTGCATTTGTTGGCCATGGCGCACTATCATAATAAAAAACAGTGTCAATTGTATTACCAAATGCATCCAACAATATTAAATTTTGATTACTATTGGATAAATTTCTATAAAACTCTCCAAAAGCATTAAATCCATATTTACTCAAAAAAGTAGTCGCCTTACTCGCTAAATACAAACTAGTGTTTGCTGCAAGAGTTGAATTTGCAGGAAACTGATAAGAAAGTCCTAATCCACCGAAATAGATACCTGACAAATTAACTGCTTGATTTCCACAATTTTTTATTTCGATAAATTCTTGATCATTACTTGTAAAACTGGTTGTTAAAACTGGATTATAATTAATTTTTGTAATTACTAATGGAGGAGTAACAACACTATTACAACTAGAAAAACTACCAATGTTGTTATTCATCCAAGCTATCCTTGCACTTAAAAAAGTTTTAATTCCATTTATTTGATCTAAATGAACTCCAACGGAATTCCATCTCGTTTGTTCTCTAACTGCGGCTGGAGCAATTGTAGTAACAACATTATCAATCATAGTATTTAATATAGTCAAATTCATCGGCTTACCAACTTGGGTCACTTCATTCCAACGTTTAGATAAATAACACTTAAATTGAGGGCTCAAAAACAGATCTTTCCAAAATTTAGCTCCATCATTACCACCATCTGAAAACTGCCAAACATCAGTATGACTTCTGTCAAAACCCCATAAAAATAAATCATTTCCATAGGTTAAATTAAAATCCCAAAGAGGACCAGCTCTTAATTTTCCATTTCTTTCTTTATGAAAATAAGTGCTAAAGTGATAGCCATCAGCATTGCTACCTAATTCATTTGACAGCATAAAATCAACAAATGAAGGTATGTCAATTACAGAAGGATAGCCATTTATCTCAGAATAATTATTTACAGAAGTGGTACTCGCTAATTTATTAAATTCATTGTGGATATAATTATCTTGTTGAACGGTAACTTCTGTTGGTTTTGGCAAATCATGAATGAAATTGGCATTGTTTCCAGAAACATAAGAAGGCATCGTCCAGGCAATTGGGTCGCCACTAGTATCTTTATCGGATTTAGTAATATATCCCCCAGATAGTTCTGGGAGTGTATTCTGTGTAGTCGTGATTTTTGTGATATTAACTCGTTGAGAATCCGATTTTATTTTTTCTTGCAAAAGATATAAACCTCTATAATCTCCATTTAGTATTAATTCACAATAGACTGTTCGAGGGGCATAATTGCCCATATTTCTTGAAATTGCATAAGAAATATAATCCCTAATTAAAGATGGGTCAAAAGCCAATCCGTTTAGAACCCAATCATTTTCAGATGGCATTCCCAGTATAGAAACATTATTATTTGAGACATTATCCGACAATCTTGTAGTCAGACCATAACCTTTTTTTTCTAATGCTTGAGAACTCGACCCACGAATTTCTATATCAATTCTCCCGTTATAATTTAATGATGTTGGATTCGTTTGATCTGAAACAAAGTTTTGAACTCCAGGTCCATTATAAATAATTTTCATATTTGCTAAAACTCTTGGAGAATCAAGAATTGGCAAAGAATTATCCGTATTGATTACTACAATCGGAAGATTGCTTTCCGTAAAAGCTTGACTGAAGGAATTAAAATCACAAAACACTAATAGCATTACTATCAGCGAATTACTTACTATTTTTAAGGGTTTAAAAAAATAATATTTCATAATCAAAATTTATAATTAGTGTGTAAATGTACTTAAAAAAGTAATCAGAATAGTAATACCGCTTTTTACCGTACTTTTTAAAATTCTTCATACTTGATTTAATAAACAAAAAAAGACCCGAATAAACGGGTCTTAAAAACAAAAAATTAAAACTCAAAAATTAAAACGAGTACGTTGTTGCTAATAAAATAAAAGCAGTTGTTTTCTGTGGAGTTCCATCAGTAAAAATCTTTTCTGAAGCGGAATCCAATCTAAATTCAGGAATAAAAGTCAAATTTCCATCTTTAAAATTTAATGACAGTGTGTTCGCAAATACATTTGCAGCCAATCCAACTACGCCATCTTTATCATCAAAATATTCAGCTCTGTAAGCCAAACTAAGGTTTTTCTTTAAGGTAACATTGGCATACCCAACTACCGAAAACCAAGAATTTGTTCCAGAAACAACATCGTCAGTTGTTAAAGCATAGGTTCCATTGAACCCCAAAGATAGTTTTTCAGATATTTTCTTAGATGCTACAAAGTCAAATTGAGTTTTATTAACAGTTGAAACTGGGTTTAAACTTCCAGAAGTAAAATTAAAAAAAGCACTTCCTGTTTCACCTGTATAACCCAATTGAGCAATAACCGTTTTTTGAGTAGAACCCGCAGCAACTGCCGATTTAAAATCTGTTGGATTGGTAACTCCCGCCATGAAATTGTATTTTCCAACAGTATATTGTGCTTTCACTCCTGTATTAAAGAATGGTCCATTTGTAAAAGCATAAGACATACTGTAGTTTTTGTTGTCAATTGCATCTAATAATTCGTAACCAACATGAGTTCCGAAACTACCAGCTGTAACTTTAAATTTTGAAGAAAAATCATAGTTCACATACATTTGTTTTACCATGAATGTTGTTGGTTTGTCATTATAAGTAAATTCAGAAGCTCTTGTTCCGAATCCTAAATCTACAAAAACAGAAGCTTTTCCTGATTTGTGTGAAGCCTCGATAGAAGCCATCCCTAATTCAAAAGAATCATGAGATTTTGTGAAACTCGTTTTGCTATTGTCGAATTTTGAAAAATCATATTTGTAATACATATCTACAGATCCAGCAAAAACAGTAGGTGCTGGAGCTGCCTCTTGTGCATAGTTATTTGCGAAAGCCGCTAAAAATAATGCTACTGAAAATAAAGTTGATTTAATGTTAATGGTATTTTTCATGTTTAAAAATTTAATTGTTACTAATAGATTTGAAAAAATTGAATGTTATTTATTTAAAAAAATGGCATAAAAATTCCCGTTCCGTAATTTTCATAAATTTGAAAACGGAAATCTTTAATTCAAAATAAAACAGATTTAGTTTTGCTAAAAGGCTACTTTTATAGGTATTCTCCGTGTTGAGAAATATCCAAACCAAGTTCTTCTTTGTCTTCACTAACTCGTAAAGGAGTGATTTTGTTGACAATATAGAACAAAGCATAAGAAGCAGTGAAAGCAAAAACAGAAACGATAACTAAGGCTTTTAATTGGATTAAAAACAAAGTCGCATCGCCATAAATTAACCCTTGATTGTCACCAACAATTGCATTTACAGATTTTGAAGCAAATACTCCTGTTAATAACATTCCAACCATTCCACCAACTCCGTGACAAGCAAAAACGTCTAAAGCATCGTCAACTTTGCCTTTAGGAAATTTACTTACTACTAGATTACTCACTATACTTGCAATAAAACCAATTGCTAAAGCAGAAGGAATTGTTACGAAACCAGCTGCAGGAGTAATAGCAACCAATCCAACTACAGCTCCTATACAAGCTCCCATTGCTGAAAGTTTGTGTCCAAGAATTTTATCTAAAAACACCCAACCCATTGCGGCAGCAGCGGCAGCAACTGTTGTAGTTCCTAATGCCTGAGCAGCAAGACTGCTAGCTCCTACAGCAGAACCAGCGTTGAAACCGAACCAACCGAACCATAGTAATCCTGTTCCTAATAACACATAAGTAATTCGTGCAGGATTTGATTTTTGTGTTTTTCTTTTTCCTAAGAATATCGCTCCAGCTAATGCAGCCCAACCCGCACTCATGTGAACTACTGTTCCTCCAGCAAAATCTAAAACTCCCCATCCGAAGAATATTCCATCAGGATGCCAAGTCATGTGACATAATGGAGCGTAAACAAATATTATAAATAAAACCATGAATAACAAATAAGCCCAGAAACGAACACGTTCTGCGAAAGCTCCTGTTATTAAAGCAGGTGTGATAATTGCAAATTTTGCTTGAAATAAAGCAAATAATATAAATGGAATTGTTGGGGCTAATTCCCATGCAGAATTTGCGGTAACTCCATTAAAAAACAAATTTGAAGTTGGGTCGCCAATGATACCGCCAATTGAAGGTCCAAAACACAATCCAAATCCAACTACAACCCATAATACAGTTACGATTACCATCGCCATAAAACTTTGTAAAACTGTACTAATTACATTTTTTTTACCTACCATTCCACCGTAAAAGAATCCTAATCCAGGAGTCATTAACAATACAAGTCCTGTTGCAACAAGCATCCAAGCTGTATCACCTGTATCTAATTTAAGAGGCACAACATGCGCTCCTAAAACTGTACTTTCAGGAAATAAATAAATTGAAAAAACGGATAACACCAAAATTGTGATTAGAATCACACTTAAAATAATTTTTCTCATTGTTTTTTGATTTAAATTCGGAATAAAAGTAAAAAAATATTCTTAACCCCCTAAAAAAATATCTAAAAATATAAAATTTTTATCATATTGCAATTTATACCCTAAAAATTTTAGGGGTAAGTCAAAATATAAATTAAAAAATAAAAATTTGATAATGCCCTTTTTGAAAAAATGAGAAATAAAAAAAACCTGCTCAAGTAAAAGAACAGGTTTTTAAGAAGTTATAATTGGTGGAAATTACTTTACAATTCCCTTTTTTAATATTTGACCAAAATTGTACATGTCTTCAAACGAACAATATAAAGGAACTGGTGCTAAACGGATTACATTTGGTTCTCTCCAATCTGTGATTACGCCATTTTTCATTAAATAATCAAACAAGGAACGCCCTTCACCGTGAAGAAAAACAGAAAGCTGACAACCTCGTTCTTCTTGATTGGATGGTGTGATAATTTCAAATGAACCATTTACTTCTTTGCTAATTTCTTGTAGAATGAACTCTAAATAGGACGTAATTTTATTTCTTTTAATAATCAATGCATCCATTCCGATTTCGTCGAACATTTCTACAGATGCTAAATAAGGGGCGAGTGATAGAATTGGTAAATTACTAATTTGCCATCCTTCGGCACCGCGAACTGGGTCGAAAGTAGGTTCCATTTTGAAACGTCTTTCTTTGTTGTGTCCCCACCAACCTGCAAAACGAGATAAACTTGTGTCGTTGTGGTGTTTCTCGTGAATAAAACAACCCGAAGCATTTCCAGGGCCTGAATTCATATATTTATAACTGCACCAAGCGGCGAAATCGACATCCCAATCGTGTAAATTTAATTTTATATTTCCTGCGGCGTGCGCCAAATCCCAACCAACGTAAGCTCCCGCTTTGTGTCCCGCTTCGGTGATGGTTTTCATATCAAAAACTTGTCCCGTATAATAATTTACACCGCCTATTAACACTAACGCCAATTCGTCTCCGACTTCTTTAATTTTGGCTAAAACATCTTCAAGGCGGATGTTGTGTTCTCCTTCTCGACGTTGAATTTCAACAATGGCATCTTCTGGATTTAATCCGTGAAATTTTACTTGGCTTTGAATCATATATTGATCGCTTGGAAAAGCCTTGGCTTCGCAAAGAATCTTGAATCTTTTTGGTGTTGGTTTGTAAAAAGTCACCATCATCAAGTGAAGATTTACTGTTAATGTATTCATTACGGTAACTTCTGATGGAAGTGCACCTACAATTTTACTTAACGGATTTGCAAAACGTTCGTGGTAATCCCACCAAGGTTTTTCGGCATAGAAATGACCTTCGACAGCGAGGTTTTCCCAATCGGTCATTACCTCATCAACGTATTTTTTGGCTCTTTTTGAATGTAATCCAAGTGAATTTCCTGTAAAATAAATTACGTTTTTACCATTAACTTGTGGAAAACTAAACTCATTTCTATAGGAACTAAGTTCGTCTTGTTTGTCTAATTCTTGTGCAAATTGTTTGGTGTTTTGAAATGCCATTGTTAGTTTTTTAGTGGTTGTAAAAATAGTGAAAAATAAAGGAATTAAATATTGGAAAAATAGTGTTGTCTAAAATAAAATGTATTAGGTACTATCTTAACTACCTAATTTATTTTGTTAATTTTTATATATTTGCAACACCGAGAGGAAGCTTCTTGCGATTATTCACTGGATGTTTACCTTGTGTAGTCCCGACTTTTAAGTTGGGACTATTTTT
>CANFVB010000082.1 GCA_947450355.1 Bacteroidota bacterium | reverse complement strand
TTTTATAATTGTCGAAATTATTGGTTTTCAATATTCCAACTTCAGCGGCTACGGATTTAAATAATCTAGGGGCATATTCCACTTTTACTTTCAATTCATCTGTAAAAGTATCTGCTAATAGATTTGCTTTTTCCCTCTGACTGCTATTTAAATACGCATAATAAAGGTATTCCAGTAGAGCAGAATCAGAACCATCTAAAGCTTTTGCTTTTTCAAAATGTGGTATAGCAGCTTCATAGTTTTTATTTTCATAATACGAAACTCCCATTCGATATCTTAAATAATAAAAATCAATACCCGCTTTTAAAGATTGTTTCCCAATTTTAATTGTGGTTTTATATTCTTTATTTATGAATGAAGTATAGGTTTCTGAATCAACTTGTTCTTGAGTCAATTGTTGCGCATTTGCGGTACATAAAGTCAATAATAATAGGGCAATTAGAATTTTTCGCATGCTATAATGTAATTAGTTTTATTTGTAAGATTTTCAATTGTAAGGGTTGCGTTTTCAGCGATTGTAACACAGAACTTCTTTTCAAAGAATGATTTTCCTAAAATCTTTGTTCGTTGATTTGAAGCTATAACGATTTGATTTGGATGAATCAAATTATCAATATAGGTAATTTTAGAACTGTATTTTATAGCAATAAAACTATAAATTGGAGCAAATAAATCATTGATAAGTTGTAATCCATAAGTAGGAAATAAATAATTAGGCATATAATAATCCAAAGTAATTGTTGGATAATATCCTAATAAAATCGAATAACAAGATTGATAAAATTGAAATAATGATGATTTTTTACTTCCTTCATATCGTTCAAAAGTAAATAAAACTCCGTCATTTTTAAAGTATAATTTAGATTCTGTTTTCTTACAGTAAAAATACAAATGGTTCCATTCATTGGTCAAAATCTCAAACAATTCACTGTTTTTACTTTTATCGTTTGTAATTTTCAAATGATTATTAGGCTTAAAATTAAAAGAATTGAAAAGTAATTCTACTTCTTCTACATTTGATATTAAGGAGTTTTCTTTAGGAATTTCATTGATTTTGAATTCCAAAATATTATTTTTATTTTCTATGTAATAGGAGAGTGGCAAAGGAACTGTTTTAGCACCAAATACGGGACTGTGCTGTACCTGAAAATGCAGGTGTGGCTCAGGAGATCGACCAGAATTTCCACAAGTTGCCAAGAGCGTTCCCTTTTTTACATAGTCGCCAATATTGACCAAAAAACTATCTTTTTTAATATGACTTATCTGTGAATACAATCCATTTAAGTGGTTAATAATAATAGAATTTCCCCAATTATCATGAATGTTAACGTCGTTGATTTCATTGTCTTCCACATAATTAATTGCATCATATATATAACCATCTGCAGGAGCCAAAATAGGCTTATTATAGCAATAAAAATCATCGGCTTTTTGACCTAAATTGGAATAAGTGTTTTCATTTTCATCTACAATTACAAAATCTAAGGCTTTTCCCCAATCTCCAAGATGGGTGATTTTTCCGTCATAACCTTGACTCACAAACCATTCTCCCCAAAAAGGTAAAAACATAGAATAATTTGGGTTTGCAATTTTTCGTTTTAGTAAATGCAAGTAATCATAAAGCGCCTTTTCTGGTGAGTTGTGAATGAAATTTGCTGGAATTATTAATTTGTATCTCGTTCTGAAATACAAAATATAAAGTGTTACAGAGGTTAGCATAGAGAAAGACAACGACATTGAATTCATCTGAAAAACAGCTAAAATCTTATTCAATGTAATCATTAAAAACATCAAAATAGGGCTTAATAAAAACACCAAAAGCATCGAGTAGATATTTGCAATATAAAAATAACAACCTAATGCAATTGCTAAAAAGATGAAATTTGCTCCAGAATAAAAATAGGTTAGATTGTCTAAATTTCCACCCATAATATGATAAAAAAACAGCGCTGAATAAAATCCGATGAAAGCATATAAAACGGCAATCCTTGAATAGATTAGCAATCCTGCCAATATGATAAATCCTGCCAAAATACTTTTTTGAAAAAAGACTGTTGAAAGTGTTATTAAAAAGACTTTAAAGTGAAATGGAAGCACCATTAAATCTAATGAATGGACAAATTGAAACCAATTATTTTGTTTTAAAATGACTAAGGCATTCTCGAAAAAAACATAATTCATATCGATTTTAAAAACATCGAAATTCTTACTTGCAATTGCAATTGTATTGATGATAATAACAAACGGAAAGGTCATAAAAGGCAACTTGTATTTGTCAAAATAGTTTTTGCAGAAAATGATTACGACCAAAGAAATAAGTAGTGTAATGAAAAACAATCCTATGAAATAGTTGTTCAATTCATAGCTGTAAGCAATTGACAATCCAACCAACAAGGCGTTAAAACCTAATAAACCAGAACGAATTTCTAATCTATTATATCCTAAAATTCGCAAAAGAATGTGGAAAAGAATTACAAATGCTAAACCAATTAAACCAACTTTTGGCGTCATAAAAGTCACAAATAATAGCAAGAAAGCCAATATTTTTTTATCGGAAAATAAAATAATGCTGTAGCTATTTAAGGTGCTTTCGACCCAAAAATTGGTTAATATTGATTTTAATTTCATTAAATAAATTTAAAGTACAAATGTAGATAAATGTTCTGGTTTTCGCTCAGGAGCTTCAATAGTATCTACCGTTTCATTTTCTCTAATAATATGCACCTCGCCTTTCATATCTATCAACACTACTTTTGGGCGCATTTGTATGAATTGCATCCACTGTGTCATGTTGTACGCACCAACTCGATGCACAACCACATTATCACCTTGGTTTAATAATGGTAGGGAGATATTATCATTTACAACATCTATATTCATACAAAGCGGTCCGTAGCAAACGGTTTCTTCGGTGTGATGTGAAAAATATTGTGCTGGGGAAATTTTGTGATTGTACCAAAAAGCGGTGAATAAAATATTTACGCCAAAATCAAAAATGGTCGCTCTTCGTCCGTCGCTTAATGTTTTATTTGCAATTACTGAACCTAATAAATAGCCCGCATCATCAATCATAGCGCGTCCTGTTTCTAAAATCAAAAGCGGTAAATCTTCTTTTTTGAAACCGAAATTCAATATCGTTGAAGTGATTGCTTCTGCATAATCATCAAAGGATGGAATGATATCCGCCCCTTGTAAATACGATCCTTTTAAAGTATTTGCCGATGCAAAACCACCGCCCATATCAATATATTTAATGACATGATTCCATTTTAATTTTGTGTGTCCAATCAAATCGCATAACTTCCAAGCTGCTATAGCATAGGCATTTGCAGACAACATATACGTTCCAATATGACAATGTAAACCTTCCAAAACCATTTCGTCGTGAGACATGATTTTATTGATTGCATTCCACGCTTGTCCACTTTCATAATTGAAACCAAAGCGATCCCACATTGGATAAACCCCAGTATCCATATTCATTCGTATCGCAACACGTGCTTTTTTAGAACCACCTTCCAATAATTCTGACAACGTATATAATTCGTCAAAATGGTCAATGTGAATTAAGGAATTATTATCTACAGCCAACATTAAATCAGTTTTTGATTTTTCAGGACCGTTAAAAATAATTTTATCTCCAGGAACCCCATTTCTGATGGCTTTTTGGTATTCAAATATAGAAACTACTTCCGCCCAAGACCCTTCTTGATGGAAAACATTACAAACCGCATTGATATAATTGGTTTTATAACTCCAAGCAAATTGGACTTTTGGATAACGTGTTTTGAAGGAACGCAAAGCATTTTTATAAGTACTTCTAATGGTTCTTTCGCTGATTACAAATAGGGGGGAACCATATTCTGCGATTAATCCTTTTACAGGGACATTATCAATATGGTCAACAGGACCAAATTCAGTTCTTGTTCCAAATTTATTCATTGATCCTGTATTCAATTGCTGAATATAGGGACGTTCGTACGTTTTTTTTGACATTATATTAGGTGTAAGTAAATTAATAAAATTAGAGCTAAAACTCACCAAAGGTGCTTATTTGTTCAAAATCTTTCATTGAAACTATTAAATCTTGTGAATAACGGATGAACATTTTCCCAGATTCATATTCAACTTGTGGTTTCGCTTCGTCTCCAAGTGCTATTTTTATCAGTGATTCTGGGTGATTTTGACCGCAACCTTTGGCCAAATATACCCAAGCTGGAAATCTAGGATTCATTTCTAAAAGGTAATAAATACCTTCTTTGCTTTTTATAAATTCCAATTCACATCCGCCTTTCCATTTGGATTTTGAAATTACAGAATGTGCAATTTCAATTAATTTATCATCTTCTAATGACACGCCTGCCCATGCTTTTCCCTTATCGGTAATGTATAGTTTTCGCATTGGAACTGCTCCAAGACAATTGCCTTTTCCATCGCCAATTGCAGTAATATTGACTTCATTTCCAGATACAAATTGTTGGATTATAATTGGCAAGCCCCATTTGGCACTAATTTTATGAAAATAATTCATCGCTTGTTCTGGTGAAGCCGCAATTGAAGCATCATAATATTTCCCCTTTACAACCAATGGATATGAAAATTCATTGGTTAAACTATGAATTTCATTAGCACTAAAAATCATTTTATTTTTTGGAACTGAAACGCCATATTTTTCACCAAATTCTCCCAACGAAGATTTGTGTCTTTCTTCAAATTGTTCCGCTGTTGGCAATGCGGTAGCAATATTAAATTGTGATTTTAATTCGTCTTGAATCTTAATGAAATTATGTAATTCAGCATCAAAATTTGGGATAATTACATCTATATTTTCAATTGAATTGATATATTCTAATCGTTCCTTCAAAACCATAGTTCCTGCCGATGGTAATGGAATTTGATAGGTTTTATCCACAAATTCTTTCATGTAAATGCCAGGTTCCAATGTTTCATAAGACAATCCAATGATGCGAACATCATAGATTTCACTTTCTTTTAATGCTCTTGCTACTGGAATTCCTGGTCCAGGACTGTCAATGTTGTTGAGTCCTGTTACAGCAACGGTAATTTTTCTTTTAGTCATTGATTTCTAATAACTGGTGGTTAACTAAAACGGATAAATACTCATTGAAATCTTTTTCGATAGTTGATTTTTCAGCAGAATAAGCCGTTGAAACAATTTCGATAATTTCATTTTTATTCTTTCCAGCCTTAATTTCATTGATAATAAGTGCGCCCAATTCATTAACTGAAAAACTATCTCCTGTTGCAGGATTGAAAACAAATCCGTTTTCACTAATAGCCAAATTTCTGTTTACCTTCATATATATTTAATTTAAATTATTCACTAATTATTTTCGTCTCTTGGTGGAGGCGGTGGGCGGTTTTCATCACCAGGATGTCCAGGACGGTCTTCATCCCAACCTGGTGGTGGTGGTCGATTTTCATCTCGTGGCGGTCTCGGATGATTCCTGTCTCTTGGAGGTGGAGGTGGATAATTCGTGTCATTGGCTTGTTGCGCTTGATTTTCTTTTCTTGGCGGTCTTGGAAAATCGTCATTTCTTCGTGGTTTTTCCCTAGGCGGGTGCGGCTTGCTATTTTGATTGGAAAACATTTTTCCTAATTCTTGTGTCAAAGCATTGAAATCTTGTAATTGATTGGCTTTACAAATACTTTTTATGTCTTGGAAATGTTTAAAATGCGCTTCTTCAATCTGTTTTTGATTGGCTAAAAATAAAGTTATTATACTGTCTTTTATAGCAGAATTTACAACTTGTAATTTCAATTGAGAATACAATTCCGATTTAAGTTTTCTGTTTTTGGCATCTAAAGAATCAATTTTGTCTTTATAAATAGGAATTATTGATTCGTATTTTTCAATTTGATTGGCATCAAAATGCAATTTTTCAGTGATGATTTCTTTTGGTCTTCCATGATTTTCATCTGGATTTCTATTTGGTCTTGAAAAAAATAGAAATAATATAATTCCCACATTTAGCAATAAAAGCCCAATTACAGCATACGTTAACAGTTTTATTTTATTCATTGCAGCTTAGTATAATTGGTTGCTATTTGAAACAGACGAAACAATTGTTTCCGTTGGAGCGGAAGTTTTTGTGGTATTTGACAACAGCATTTTGATATTTAATGACACTAAAATTGTAAATGACGCTGCTGCAATCCAAATCCATTGGATTGAAACGGTGTTTTGAATGCTGATTCTATTTTGGATTTTTGAAAATAACAAAGTGTCGGGAACCACTTTTGTGATGCCGTTACTGCTATTAAGAATGTCGTTTGTCCAGTTATTCGCTTCCATAATTTATTAGACGTTAGTATTTATTTTTTCTTGCGGTATTCTTCAAATTTATTTGATAATTTTTCTTTTAATATGGTTTTAGCCCTAAAAACTAAGGATTCTACTGATGAAATGCTCAATTCCATTATGGTTGCAATTTCGGGATTACTCAAACCATCTACTTTTGAAAGTAGAAAGGCAGTTTTTTGATTTTCACCCAATTCATTGATGATTCCAAATAATACTGCTGCTTTTTCTTTGTTTTCTAATAGAATTCCAGGATGTTCAAAATTGGAAATATTTAGAAGTTCTACTTCATTTTGACTCTTTTTTCCAAAAATAAAAAAGCGCTTTTGACTGTTTTTATGTTTGATAAAATCCAAGCACTTGTTGATTGTAATGCGATAAATCCACGTTTTTAATGTTGATTTTTCTTGAAATTTATGCAATGAAGTATGCAATTGTATAAAAACATCTTGCGTAATTTCTTCAGCATCTTCAACACTTTGCAAATAATTGAGCGCAACATTATAAACCAGTACGCTGTACTCATTATATAAGGTTGTAAAATCACTATTTTTAATTGCCATTATGCAATACTATGAATTTTTCTTGTTTAAAAAATGTTAAAAAAAAAGTATTAAGAATGTCTTTAATCTGGGTTTCTATTATCACATTTTATTAGACGAGTAATATTTGTTTTTCTTGTAGTATTTATCAAATTTTATACAAAACGAAAAATTCAGTCCTAGTTCCAAACATCTAAAGCGTATGTTTTGCCATAATTATTGTTGACGGATTCAATTCTGAATGATTAACGTAATTTTTTATCGTTATTTCATTGGGCTTATAAAACATAAGTTTGGCTATAACTACAACAAAATGGGATGCTGGAATTTCAATGTTAGCAACTATTATTTCTGAGAGTCGTGGAACGTTTATTTCAATTGGAACAATGAAATGTTCTGTGAAATTGGGTCTGTTCGATTCTAAATTGATTGCAACTGAAAACATCACGAGATCAGCTTTTCCAGTATTTTCTGCAAATACCATCTCAGTTTTTGGTTCAAATTCAGGGATTGTAATTACCAATTTATTCTCCTCATTTAAATTGGTAGTTATAATTGGGAAAAAATAATCCGAAAAAGGGGAGTGGCTATTAAATTCAAAACCAATCAAGCCACTCATATCAGAATTCCAAGGTGTTCGTTGCTCTTTCGGAATAGAAGTATTATTTTGTATCGTAGCATAGAATATTGACGTAAACCGTTTGTACATATAAGTATCTGTAAATGTTAACAAAATAGGATCTAAACATAATCTAATTTGTTTGGTCCATTTACTACATTTAATAAATTCTCCACTGCTTAACTTCGTTGCTTTAGTTTGCTTAATAGTGTCAGAAGCTGCTTTTACAAATTGTTCGCCATGTAAATCAAAAAAGATAAAGTTTTTGATTCTCCCACTAATAATGTTCTTTTTGTTAATTCTTGCCATAAGATTTTAGATTGTTTGGTTCGTTTATAAAGGTACGTATAAGTATTGAATAGTAATACCTACTTCCTGTTAAATCTAAATATTGTCTAAATATACTCTATAGTAAGACTATACTTTTATATGTTTCTTTAGACTTAGTATAGACTTAGTATAGACTTAGTATAGACTTACCTTTACTTTGGTACTTATTATCCTACCTGTTGACCCGTCTTTGACCCGTCCTAAAATAACTATACAGCTTATTAAATAAATCTTGCTTTAGCTATACAAAGACAAAGAATTTCGCTTGATTGCATTTTTATTGGTCACAAATAGAGTTAAAACTATGCCCTTTTAGTACATCTCGCTTTAGCTTCTAAAAATATTTTTTGCCACAGATTCACTGATTTTTTAATTATTTTTTAATCTGTGAATCTGTGGCAAAATTTCACGGATTAATTGCACAATCTAGCTTCGCAGACTTTCAGTCTGCCAAACCAAATCTATGGATTTTCAGTCCATAGTGGTTTAGTTTGGATAGGATTTCGTTTTTGGAATAATAATTTAGCGTTATGGGATAGGGACTGGGATATTGAATTTCGAAACTTCATGCTCAACTATTTATCAGGGCACAATTGGTTTTGGCTTTATTGAAATAGTTTTTAGTGAAATACTAACTAAAATAACAACACGAGATTTTCCTAATTAATAGAATAAATTGTTATATTTGAAGAATAATGTGAAACAATACTTCGCCAATCAAGCTGAATTTGGTTGGATTTTCGCTACTTTGTCTCGCCAATTGCCTCGTACGAAATATGCAACTTGCCGACTCAGAAAATAAGTTGATTTTAACTGGAACTAAATATTATAGAAGAATCAATATTAAATTAAACAAGTTGATTTTGAATTCCTAAATTTATAATTAGTCAAAATATAAATCAGACAAACTATTAAATGAAAAAAGTCATAATTTTACTCTCTTTATTTACAATTCAATTGCACTCTCAATGTAATTTCAAATCAATAGCAATGGGAGCCTACAAGGTTACTGCCCTAAAACAGGATAATAGTTT
>CANFVB010000081.1 GCA_947450355.1 Bacteroidota bacterium | reverse complement strand
TCCAAATCCTCAATATGGCTACGGAATTCCGAATTTTCAATTGGCTTTAACCAATGCTTTATCGAGTATGCAGTTTCATTCTGATTTAATTTCTGTCTATCCAAATCCTGTTAAAGAGGTGGTTTCTTTTTCAATTCCAACAATTGGTTTATCCAAAGAAATCAGCATTTACAATAGTTTAGGTCAAATGGTAATGAATCAAAGTAGCTTAAATCAGATTCAAAATATATCATTGCAATCCTTAGAAAGCGGTATTTATTTTTATAAAATTGCTGTTGCAAATGGAACTAAAATTGGAAAAATAATTAAAGAATAAACTTTCAAATAATCACTTGATGCCATTTATTAAATGAACAAAATCACACAACTTTTCAATATTAAATATCCAATTATTCAAGGTGGAATGATTTGGAATAGTGGTTATAAATTGGCGAGTGCCGTTAGTAATGCTGGTGGTTTAGGATTAATAGGAGCAGGGTCGATGTATCCTGAAGTTTTGCGGGAACACATTCAAAAATGCAAAAAAGCAACGGACAAACCTTTTGGCGTAAATGTTCCGATGTTGTATCCAAATATTGAAGAAATCATAAATATTATTGTTGAAGAAGGAGTTAAAATTGTTTTCACATCGGCAGGAAATCCTAAAATTTGGACGTCATTTCTAAAAGAAAAAGGAATTACAGTGGTTCACGTGGTGAGCAGTTCAAAATTTGCATTAAAAGCACAAGAAGCTGGTGTTGATGCCGTTGTTGCTGAGGGTTTTGAAGCTGGAGGACATAATGGAAGGGAAGAAACGACCACATTGACATTAATTCCAATGGTAAAAGAGCAGCTATCCATTCCATTAATTGCTGCTGGCGGAATTGCCACAGGAAGAGGAATGTTGGCAGTAATGATTTTAGGTGCAGATGGAGTGCAAGTGGGTTCAAGATTTGCGGCTTCATTGGAATCTTCTTCTCACGAAAATTTCAAGAATACAATTATTAATGTAAAGGAAGGCGATACACAGGTAACTTTGAAAGAATTGGCACCTGTTCGTTTGATAAAAAATAAGTTTTATGACGACCTTCAGGAATTGTATAAAAAAGCCCCAACACCCGAAGAATTGAAAACTTTGTTGGGAAGAGCAAGAGCAAAAAAAGGAATGTTTGAAGGCGATTTAGTCGAAGGCGAATTAGAAATTGGTCAAATAGCAGGATTAATTCACGAAATAAAATCAGCAGCAGCAATAATAAATGAAATGGTTTTAGAATTTGAAATGGCAAAGAAAGAAGTTCAAAATCTATAAAATAAAGAGAATTGAATAAAGTTATAAATATGAAAACAATAAAATCGCTACTCTTATTTCTATTTTTGAGTATAGGAATTCAAAAAACATTTAGTCAAACCTATAAATTTGAAGCAACTGGTTTTAGTGTCATGGAAAAAGACACAAAAGGCGCTTGGGGAAGTTGGTCGGAATTGCAACCCGTTAATATTGTGATTACTTTAGATACTGATAAGAACAGAATTATTGTTTATTCCAAAGAAATTCAGTTGTATGAAATTCAAAATTACGAACAAAAACAAGATAGCGAAACGGATGAAATTTATCCATTTGTTTGCAAAGATATTGATGGTGAACCGTTCACAATTTCAATTATTACAAGGAAAAATCAAGACAATAGAAAGCAATTTTATATCAATCAAAGGAATGTAATTATTGTTTACAACATCGTAAATTTTCCTGATAAAGGGATAAAAGATAAAAAGTAGTTTTGCATCAATAAGTTACAACAAATTAAAAGTTATGAAAAAGGTATTTCTGTTTTTCGCATTTGGATTAAGTTATTTAATAAATGCGCAACAACGTCCTAAATTAGTTGTAGGAATTGTGGTCGATCAAATGAAAATGGAGTATTTGTACCGTTTTTCAGATGATTTTACCCCAAATGGATTCAAGCGATTAATGGCAAATGGCTATACATTTCAAAATATGCATTTCAATTATATGCCGACTTATACAGGGCCAGGACATGCTTCAATTTATACAGGAACAACGCCTGCAACGCACGGAATTGTTGGTAATGATTGGTTCAATAGGTCTTTAGGAAAAGAGATGTATTGCACGGATGATGCCGCTGTGAAAACAATTGGTGATGGAACAATCGAGGAAGGAAAAATGTCTCCAAAAAACTTGTTAAGTACTACAATTACTGACGAATTGCGTTTGGAAACCAATTTTAAAGGAAAAGTAATTGGGATAAGTTTAAAAGACAGGGGAGCAATTTTACCCGCTGGACATTTTGCAAATTGGGCTTTTTGGTATAGCAAAACGGGTGCTTTTATTTCGAGTACTTTTTATGGCGAAAAACTACCAGAATGGGTAACTGAATTCAATAATGAAAAACGATTTATGCCTTATATTAATAAGGGTTGGGATTTATTTAAATCAGCCGCAACTTACGATGAGAGTCTTCCTGACGACAATCCTTATGAGGGAAAATTATATAAAAGTGTAGCGCCTGTTTTTCCATATAATTTGAAAGATATGTATGATAAAAATGATGCTGGAGTTTTACGTTCCACACCATTTGGAAATAATTTATTGGCTGAATTTGCAATAAAAGCTATTGAAAAAGAGGAGCTTGGAAAGGATAACAATACCGATTTTCTAACAGTTAGTTTTTCTTCAACAGATTATGTTGGGCATTTAATGGGACCTCGTTCTATGGAATTGCAAGATACTTATTTGCGATTAGACCAAACAATTGCTGACTTCTTAACCTATTTAGATAAAACGGTTGGGAAAGACAATTATTTGCTTTTTTTAACTGCCGATCACGCAGGAGCAGAAAATGTATCGTATCTAAAAGACAATAAATATGCAGTAAATAATATTGACCCAAAAGAAATAGTGAAAGGTCTAAAAAAATATTCTCAAGATACTTTTGGGGATGATTTGGTATTAAATTATTCAAATTTCAATCTTTATTTTAATAAAGAAATAATCAAAAACAAAGGCTTAGAATTGTTGAAAGTAAAGCAATCTTTTAAAGACTATTTGATGACACAAGTTCAAGTAAAAAGAGTGTATTCTGAAGAAGAAATTTTGGCGTCAACGGGAAATGATTTCTATCTTAATTTTATTTCTAAAGGATATGATCCAAGTCAAAATGGAGATTTGGTACTTCTTGACAAGCCAGGAAATATTGAATATAGTGGTACAGGAACTTCGCACGGAACGCCTTATAGTTATGATACTCATGTACCTGCTATTTTTTATGGTTGGCATATAAAACAAGGAGAAACGCACGACAGAAAAGTAATTACGCAAATTGCACCAACGATTGCTCAAAAAATTAAAATCCCTTTTCCTAATGGAACAGAATCAAATGTGTTATTGGAAATATTAGAATAACACGAAATATCTATATTAAAAAACACAATTTTTAATGCAAATTGGGGTTTTTATTTTTCTTATTCTGAAACTGTAATCTCAAACATTTTATCCCATTTTTTACCAGTTATAAAAATGGTTTTAGTTTTTGGATTATAGGCAATTCCATTTAATACGTCGGCTTCTTTATTTTTTACTAATTTGTGCAAACTTGACATATTTAAAATACCTTCAACCTTGCCATTCTCTGGATTTACAACCGCAATAGCATCTTTTTGCCAAATATTACTGTAAATTTTACCATTGATGTATTCCAATTCATTCACACTTTTTATTTTGCTACTTCCTGAATAAACATTCACATAATCAATCATTTTTTGAGTCGCTGGATTCATCTTCCAAATTTTCTCCGTTCCATCTGATTGATAAATATATTTCCCGTCATTGGTCATTCCCCAACCTTCAATTGGTTTGTCATAAGCAAACGTTTTTTCAACTTTCCAAGTATCTACATTATAAATAAAACCTATTTTGTCTTTCCAAGTCAATTGATAAATTTTGTTATTAATAAAGGTAATTCCTTCACCAAAATAAATATCATCTAACTTTAATGACTTGTAAATTTTACCCGTTTTGTAATCGGTTTTTAATAAATTGGAATAGCCAGGAAGTCCAGTTCCTTCATATAAAGTATCTCTAAAAAACTCTAAACCTTCGGTAAATGAAGTAGCATCGTGCGGATACGTATTTACAACAGTGAATTTTAATAATTTCGGTGACACATTAGAAACCAATTCTACTCTTGAAGTTATTTCTTGATTTTCACCTTCAAAATAAACCAATGCCTTCAAATTTTGATACCCTAATTTTTGATCTTTCAAGTTAAAGGATATTTTATCTAAATTCTTTTTAGAACCAATATTTTTTTCATTTACATAATAAACAATACTGTCAATTTTCTTGTTTTCAACATTCAATAATTGCAAAGACAAGGCATCATCATTGCTATATTCGGTTTTAAATTTGCTGTCATCAAAACTAAAATATTTTTCAGTAGCCGATTTTGACCCGTTACAACTAACAATAATTGCGCCTAATAAAATGATTGAGAGTAGGTTATAATTTTTCATAATGATTTTTAAATGCCCTGCAAGATACAACACAAAAGTTTATAATTTTCAGTTGCAAAAATACAAATTAATTGTATATTTGCAACGGCAAGTCCTACACGATCTGCTCCTGCGAAATCCCCCAGGATGGGAACATAGCAAGGGTAAGTGGTTGAGCGATGCGATGTAGGTCGCTTGCCTTTTTTTTAATAAAGTAATCTTCCAATTTGGAGGATTTTTTTTTGTCATTTTTATTATTTTTTTTATGAATTAATTTTAATTATAAAGTAGCATGAGATTACGGATAAATACGCTTTCTTAAGTTAGATAATTGTATTTAATTGAGGTACTATTAATTATACTTTATAAAGTTCGGGATGAAAAAAGTGTTTTACTTTAGATACAATCTGATTTGGCGTCATATATCCCGCAGTTTCAACCAATTTTATATTATTAGTATTGATGGTTCTGTCCTGCAATATTTTTTGTTCCAATTTCAATTTGGTATCCGATGGTCCAATAATATAAAGTTCATCTGATTTATAGACTTGCATCAAAACATCTTTCAGAAAATGATTGATTTCAGTTTTTCTTCTTTCTTCAAATTTTTTCTCGCTACTACTATGATGAACCCCATCAAATGTGCCTTTGTTTCCTTCATTTACATGGTAAATCCTATTTTCTACATCAGATTCTATTTCTGTAATTTTTTCATTTTCGCCTTCCAATGTTACAATAATTGCTTTGGAAAGATCAATCCAGATTCCTGTTTGTTTTTTCATGATTTTATTAATTTAAAGTTTAAAGCTATTTAAATAATATAATATCGAGGGAAATATTCGATTTCTGATTTATTCAAAATTTAGATTGAAGGGGTAGTCCTAAAAAGTATTTGAAGAGTACAGAAATACCTTATAAATTTACGAATTATATTTAGTATATGTATTTATTTTTGATGTTTTTATTTGAAATAAATGAAGCTCAAATTATCCGTTTTTTAATAACGATTCTTCATAAAAATTACTTTCAATTTGAAATTTACTTTGCTCATTTTCAAAGGTATTTTCGTAGGTTAATCGAGCCATCAGATAACTTACTGTGGATTCTGCACCTTGATTCAAATTCACATTTGTTTCTTCCAATCCATCAAAACAACCGCCCGTGCAAGGATTGTATATAATTTGGTTCAAATGATTGTTTCCTAAAAACCAATTCATCGCATTTTTCATTTTGTACTTGTACTTTTCCTCTTCAAAAACAGTATAAAATTTGCTTAAAGCAAGAATAGTATAGGAAACATCAATGGGTTGTTCTCCACCAATTTCAGGAGTATTCGATGCCAATTGCGCGGGACTTGCCCCTTTGTGCAACCACGTTTTATTAGAAATTACTCGGATTCCATTTTCATTAAATGTCAATTTTAATAAAAAATCAAAGGATGATTTTGCAATTTCTTTATAAACAATTTCACCAGTTGCCAACCATGCGCACAATAATGCTTCCGATAAAATACTGTTGGCATACGTAAGATAACTTTCAAACCAATGCCATTCTTCATCGGATTCATGACGGTACATTTGCACCAATCGATTGGCTAATTCTGTTATCAATTCAATATCTTGGTTTGATTTACTTCTTTTTGAACGGTAGTATAATCCTTTGATAATAAATGCCATCGCTCGTGTTGAATGAATTTTATTGATGCTTTTTATAGCCATTTTCAAAATTGCCTCTGCTTCAAAAACCATTTGTTCAGGAAGTAAATCGCCACAATAAACAAGGTATCCTAAAGCCCAAATTGCACGTCCATTTGCGTCAGCGAGATTGGTTGTATTGTTTTGTTTGGTAAATTTTTCATCTTCATCTACATAGTTTAAAAAATAACCTTCTGGTTGCAAGCAAAATTTTATGAAACGGAAATAAATGGAAATATAATCTATTGCTTTTTTGTCGTTTGTAATTTCTAAATATTGACACATAGCCACCAAAGCTCTTGCATTGTCATCTAAAGTATAACCAGAATCAATGTCGGGATGGTTCAATTTTGAAAACTGAATCATTCCAAAATCAGTCGTTAATTTTTTTATATGATTGAGATTAATTTCAGGAATTGAGTAGTTTAAAAGCTTTAATTTATCACCCATTTTTTCAAATAATTTAGCATGTGCAATCGCTGCATTTTCCCAAGAAGTTGGTGCCATTTTATGCAATCCATTTAAACTATTGTTATTTCGTAAATCGTCATCTGCCAATAATTTATTAACGGCTGCTGCCAATTGCGGTGCATTTTCAAAATCAAAATTCAATCCGCTTCCGTGTAAAACTTCATTTACATGTGGAATTGGTGTTGAAACTATAGAACAACCGCAGCTAATTGCATACGCAAATGTGCCACTAACAGTTTGATTCGGATTTTTTGAAGTAAATAAATAAATATCGGTAAGCTGTAAATATTCCAATAAATCATGCAACGGCAAAAATGAATTTATAAATCGAACGTGATTTTCCAGCCCCAAAAGGTTCACTTGTTCCACCAAATTATTTCTATAAATTTCGCCTTCCTCTTTAACTACTGTTGGATGTGTTTTTCCAATAATCAAAAACAGCACTTCAGGATTTTGAGCAATAATTTCAGGTAACGCACTCAAGGAAGTTTCTATATTTTTTCCAGAACTCAATAGTCCAAATGTTGAAAGAACTTTTTTCTGAGAAAAACCATATTTTTCTTTTAGGAAATCACGCTCTAAGTGTTTTACCAAATGCGTTCCATGCGGAATAACTTCAATTTTATTAGATGGAATTTCATAGTCATTTGTCAATAATTTGGAGGATAAATGCGTCATCACAACTATATAATCTGAAGCAT
Organism: Bacteroidota bacterium; assembly: GCA_947450355.1. Classification (GTDB taxonomy): domain Bacteria; phylum Bacteroidota; class Bacteroidia; order Flavobacteriales; family Flavobacteriaceae; genus Flavobacterium. The sequence goes on along the minus strand of CANFVB010000081.1, from coordinate 1,974 downwards.
AAGAAAGTTGTTGCACTTTTAATTTAAATGCAGCATCAGGATTTGGCAAAACGGTGTGAAATACCATCGCAATTGGTTTTGTAATGGATTCTAAAAATTGTGTAAATGCCAATTCATTGTTTTTAAACAATCCAAATTCATGTTGAATCATCACAATTTGAATGGCGTTATTGCTATTTATTTTAGCAGCAAGTTTCACAAATTCCACTTCGTGATCTGTATCGAGAAGGTATTTTACGGTATTTGAATATTGATGCTTCACATTATCCGATTCAACGGGACAAATTTCAATTTTAAAAGAATGATTAAATTTGTTTTCCAATGCTTTTATCAAATCTTCAGAATACGTCGCAATACCACATTCTCTTGGTGTGCAGGAGGAAATAAAAAGGATTTCGGGTAAATTAGTATCGGTTTCAAGAAAATGTATTTTACTTCTAGATTTCATAATTTGGTTTTCAATTGATAAAGGATTGGAACAGATGGCGGAATTAGTTTCACTTTTCATCGGGAGTTTTATTTAGCAAAAGTTCTTTAATTAATTCAGATAAACTGACGGATGCACATCCAATATATTTGTCGGCAGCACCATAATAAATGTATAAAGTATCGTCAAATAGGGCAGTGCCTGTTGGAAAAACTACATTATCTACTACGCCGTGGACCTCCCATTCGTATTCGGGTTCGAATAATGCATACGGCAATCTTGCAATTTCTTTTTGTGGGTTATGCAAATCGAGTAATGCGGCACAAGCTGAATACACATAGCCTTCGGGCGTATCGTGAACCCCGTGGTATATCAAAAGCCAACCTTCATCCGTTTCAATTGGTGGACAACCGCCGCCTATATAACTGGCTTCAAAGTCTTCATGAACCGGATCCATTACAATATGAAGGTGCATGTTTAGAAAATAGTCTTCCCAGAACAAATCATTTAAATCGCTCAATTCATATACGCCAACGATTTGAATTCCTGGGCGAATGCGATGCAAGAAAAATAGTTTTCCATTGATTCTTCGAGGAAAAAAGATGACATTTTTATCCCATAGATAAATATTTTCCTCAGGTTTGAAATGCCGTACTTGTCGAAAATACTTAGGATTTACTTCGCCTGAACATTCTGCAAGAAACTTAAATCTATCGTAAGGAATTTGTGGCACAACCAATCCGTTTCTTTCAAAATGCTCTAAATCATAGGATGTAGCTAAAGCACCAAGCGCATTTATTCCGTCGTAAGCAGTATATGTTAAATAATGTAAATCATTAATTTTTACTATTCGTGGGTCTTCAACACCTTGCGATTCGTAATCAAAATGTGGAACTAAAATTGGCGTGTTGCGTCGTTCTTTTATGGTTATAGGCCCGTCCAATTCGCAATATCCAATAGAGGAATAATTTCCTGTTCTAACGGCTCTATAAAATATATGAACTGTGTTTCCTTCCTTTATAACTGCGGGATTCAACACGCCTTCGTCTTCAAAACCAAGTTCAGTTTTGGTAAGGATAATCCCTTCTTTTTTTACGGTAATCATAAGTATTTGATTTAGAATTTTATAATTTTCTCTTTCAAATATATTTGATTTATTTACGAACTAATAGTATTATCGTTGTACTGCATTTAATTCCTTTTTTTGGTTGTAATCGTTGGATGGTTAATTATTTAAATCGGTTAAGCAGTTAAAAGAATATAATTATAGTCTTTGAATCTATAATTTGATACTATTAGTCTGTAATTAATACCTCGGAGCTTATAATTATAGTGTTTGAGTGTATAATAAGAAGTTCAAAGAGTATAATTATAGATTCTAACAATATAATTTGATACTATTAGTCTGTAATTAATACCTCGGAGCTTATAATTATAGTGTTTGAGTGTATAATAAGGAGTTCAAAGAGTATAATTATAGACTCTAACAATATAATTTGATACTATTAGTCTATAATTAATGCCTCGGAGCTTATAAATGCTAAATT
>CANFVB010000080.1 GCA_947450355.1 Bacteroidota bacterium | reverse complement strand
CAAAGCATTTTCAGAAATAAAATCAGGACATTGGAACAGAGAAAATAACCGTGGACACGAAGTAGATGGGAAAACAATCGGCATAATTGGGTATGGAAATATGGGAAAATCATTTGCCAAAAAACTTCGAGGTTTTGATGTTGAAGTCCTTTGTTATGACATTCTGGAAAACGTGGGCGATGCCAATGCAAAGCAAGTTTCCTTATCAGAATTGCAACAAAAATCAGATGTTGTAAGTCTTCACACGCCTTGGAATCCAACAACCGATAAAATGATTGTTACTAAATTTATTAATTCGTTTTTAAAACCCTTTTGGTTTATCAACACCGCTCGTGGAAATTCTGTGGTTACAGATGATTTGGTGGAAGGTTTAAAATCAGGAAAAGTACTTGGCGCAGGATTAGATGTTTTAGAATATGAGAAGTTATCCTTCGAAAATCTATTCATTGATTCCGAAAAACCTGCCGCTTTTGACTATTTGCTTAAAGCAGATAATGTGCTTCTCACGCCACACATCGCAGGTTGGACATTTGAAAGCCATCAAAAATTAGCACAAGTAATCGTTGATAAAATAAAAGCGAAGTATTTAAGTAAGTCGAAAGTTTTAATGTCGTAAAGTCAAAAGTCTTGAAATAGCTAAAAAACCATATAGAACCAGCCAATTATATTGAATTACATATTTTAAAATAAGATACTTTATTACACTTACAAATAATAAAAATTTATAAATCAAAAATACAATGTGTATAACTATTTTTAATTACATTAGCCTACTATAAATCTAAAACTAAAACTATGGAATCGCAAAAAGTGGACTTATTTATGATGATGAACGCAAAACATTTTGAAAGCTATCAATTATCAGCAATTAGAGAAAAATTACTTCAATTGGACGAATCTAAATGGCCAATAGTTCAAACTTTGCAACTTAAAGACCCAACTACAAGCTTGATAATTTCAATTGTTGGCGGCGGTGCATTGGGAATTGATCGTTTTTACATTGGCGATACCGGAATGGGAATTGGAAAATTATTGACTTGCGGTGGACTTGGGATTTGGACAATTATCGATTGGTTCCTAATTATGGGTGCAACTCGTGAAAAAAATATGGAAATGTTCCAAAAGTCAATCTATTAATAAATGTCTAAAAACAAGTTATATTCTTTACTATTAATAGCTTGTTCAGCAGGATTTATTTATTTATTATACCACATTTACTATCCCGAAAGCAACGCGTATTCGGTATGTATTATCAAGAATATATCAGGATTTCCCTGTCCTTCTTGTGGTGCAACACGTGCAGTGCAACTATTATTTAAAGGCGATTTTGTGGATTCTATTTTGATGAATCCTTTCGGAATAATAATAAGTGCAATTCTAATTCTTTTGCCTTTTTGGATTGTAATTGATTTGATTTTAAAAAAAGAAACTTTTTATAGGTTTTACAATAAAATGGAATGCCTTTTGAAACAAAAAAAAATAGCAATTCCATTGATAATCTTAGTGATTTTAAATTGGATTTGGAACATCAATAAAGTAGTATGACACAAGAAATCAACTTCGCATATCAACCTTCAGAACACGAAAACGAAAAGGCATCCAATAGTTATTTAATGTCATTAGTAGCTGTAATTGCTGGATTGCCTCTGCCGATTATCAATTTATTAGCAACGTTTTTTTTCTATTTAGCCAATCGGAAAAGCACTTTTTTTGTACGTTGGCATTGCACACAAGCTTTACTTTCGCAAGCTGTTTTATTGTTTGCCAATAGCTATAGTTTTTGGTGGACGGTTTCCATTATTTTTACAGATGAAAAAGTTTCCAATCACTATTTTGCTTATTTATTTACAGTGATTGTCTTCAATATTTTAGAAATTATTTCAACTATTTATTGTGCAATTCAAACTCGAAAAGGGAAACACGTTAAGGTTTTCTTTTTTGGAAATGTGACTAACTTAATCTGTAAATCGTAATGGTAAAGAAAATAATACTTCCAGGATTCATAATTCTAATTGCTTTTTTCGGACTGTTTTTAGCCCTTTCACAAGTTGATTTTGTTTCATTATTTCACGTTAAAGAAATCCGAAGTTCGTCGGAAAATAAAATTGGAGATTTAATTTGGGATGAAATTTCATCAACAGGCGACGTGATTTCTAATGATTCAATTACAGGAACATTAGATAAATTAATAGCACCAATTTGCGATAAAAATGACATCAAAAAAGATTCTCTAAAAATCCATATTGTAGTAAATGACGCTATAAATGCCTTCGCTTTGCCCGATAATCATTTGGTGGTTTTTACGGGATTAATCAAAGAATGCAAAAACCAAGAAGCCTTGCAAGGGGTTTTAGGGCACGAAATTGCTCACATTGCGAACAATCACGTAATGAAAAAACTTTCTAAAGAAATTGGTTTATCAGTTTTGCTTTCTGCAACTACAGGTGGAAAAGGAAGTGCGATTGTAAAAGAAATTCTAAAATCGTTATCGTCATCCGCTTATGACAGAACATTAGAAAAAGAAGCGGATATGGCGAGCGTTGACTATCTTTTGAAAGCCGACATCAACCCAGAGCCTTTCGCTGATTTTATGTTTGAATTGGCACAACAAAAAAACCTTTCTGATAATTTATATTGGATTTCTTCTCACCCAGAATCTGAAGAACGTGCCAAATATATTTTGGCGTATTTGAAAGATAAAAAGTATAAAAAAATCCCAACGATTTCTATTGAAAAATGGGAAAACTATAAAAAATTAATCGCCGAAAAAACAAAATAATAAGGACTTTTTTAATCCCAAATTACGCATTAGAAATATCGAATTTAAAATTATAACCTTTTGATTAGTTTCGAAGAGTACAAAACCATGACCTTCGTTTTTTGTTTAGAGCAATTTTCAAAACCTTATTTCCATTTATTTTTTCAAAATAAGCGCCAATTGCAAAAGTACTATGTCTTAAAGTCGGGAGTGTTTTTTGAGTTTTTTCTTGGATAACAAAAGTTCTAAATAGTACTATTAAATTGCAAGATATCATTACAAATGTTAGTGTTGCTTCGTTTCCAAAAAAACTTTTCAGATTAAAACTATAAATGCCAAAATCATATTTTAATTTTTTAAATCTGTTTTCTACATTGGCTATACAACGATACTAGCTACATATTTCTGATGGTGCAATTCTCAGTTTGGTCACCTTCCCTGAATTGCGATAATTGTTGTAAATTTCTTGTTTTGAAAACAGTTTTAATTGTTTGCCTGGTTCATTTTGCTGGTGTTTAATACTTTGCTTAACTATCAAAATCTTCGACCTTCATTCCAATAATCACTTTTGTATAATTATTTACAAATTTCAATTCGAGTATCAAGAGTTAGCCAAGATGTATTTTCACTAATAACCCTTTGTAACGGCAGTGTGAACTCGGCTGCTATGATTTATTTGGTTTCTAAATAATCAAGTATATGACTAGTCCTAAAATAATCTGTATCGATTATTTAGGGCTAGTCATTGTTTTTTAAAAATAGTTTCAAAATAAAAATTGACACCAAATATAACCCCGCAGAAAAAGGAACTGCCGTTAACAACCAACCCCCAAATCCACAAAGCAATTCAAAGGATAGATGGGAAAGTGTAGCAAAAAAACTATTTTGAAAAGAAGCAATTATTTCTTGAGCCGAATGATTTGTTTTTGGAATTGATAAAATAAACTCTCCAATGTTTATAAATGGAATAATCATTATGACTTGAACAGGCCACATAATATAGCTTTGGGCAATCATTATTGGCAAATTCAGTTTTCTTTTAAATGAAAGTGCTGTCAACAAAAAAGTGCTTACGCCAAGAATCGGAATTGTTGAGATTAATCCAGAAACAATAATGCTTTGCGTTAATTCAATTGGTGTTAAACCTTGTTTAAATAACCCAATAACTTTGGTTTTTAATGTGTTTATATCCATTCTTTAGTGTTTCTAATTGAACTTATTTCTCGTGTTCGTCAATGTCTTTTTGCAAGTCTAATTTTCTGAATGTTGGTGATGCAAAACCTGTGAATAGTACAATAATCAGTGTCATCGTTCCTCCAAAAACTACCGAAGTTACTGTTCCCATTAATTTTGCTGTCAACCCACTTTCAAAAGCACCAAGCTCATTGGAAGAACCTACAAAAATAGAATTTACTGCTGCAACACGTCCTCGCATGTGGTCGGGTGTTTTTAACTGTAAAATTGTTTGACGAATTACAACCGAAATTCCATCTACAACTCCACTTAAAAACAATGCGATTACCGAAAGCCAAAAAATAGTGGAAATCCCAAAAACAATAATGCAAATTCCAAAAGCAAAAATCGAAAACAACAACTTCATTCCTGCATTTTTATTCAAAGGAACATACGCCGAAATAAACATAATTAAAAACGCTCCTAAAGCGGGAGCAGCACGTAAAACTCCAAATCCTTCGGGACCAACTTTCAAAATATCTTGAGCATAAATTGGTAAAAGTGCCACTGCCCCTCCAAAAAGAACCGCAACCATATCCAAAGATAAAGCACCTAAAATGGTTTTGTTATTGTAAACAAATTTAACGCCTTCCTTTAAACTTTGCATAATCGGCTCACCAATTTTAGGGTTTAGAATTGGTTTTGTACTAATTTGACTTAAAGCTATTAATGCCAATAACGAGCATCCTAAAACGGAACACATTGACCAATGAACACCAATTAAAGTTATTGAAAAACCAGCAACTGCAGGTCCTAAAACAGAACTTATTTGCCAAACGGAACTGCTCCAAGTGGCAGCATTTGAATATACTTTTTTAGGTACAATTAATGATAAAAGCGAGAATATTGTTGGCCCTAAAAAAGCACGAACCAATCCTCCAAGAAACACTAAAAAGTAAATCGAATATAAGATAACTTTGGAAGAATAGTTGCTTTTGAATGGTGGCCAAGTCAATAGAAATAAACCAAAACTAATTACTAAAAAACCTAAAATGCATTTCAACAACAATCCTTTTTTCTCATTTTGATCTACAATATGACCCGCAAATAAAGCCATAGAAATTGCAGGAACTACTTCCATTAAACCAACAATTCCAAGTGAAAGCGCACTTTTTGTTAAGCTATAAACTTCCCATTCAATAACGATGAATTGCATCGACCATCCAAAAACCATAACAAACCGAAGTAGCAAAAAAATATTAAATTCTTTGTAACGCAAGGCTGCATAAGGATCATTCTTCTTCATATTCTTATAAACGATTATTTAATATCTCTCAATCTTAATTGGATGGTAACTTTTCCATTCCACTCATTTTCATCCAAACAATACACGGCATCAAAGGGTTTTTTATCGGTAACCAAGTTAATTTTGTTTCCCAAACCAAAACCAATTGCCGCAATTCCTTCCGTCTCGAATCCCGAATTTTCGGGACGGGATTGTTTTACAAATAGTTTTAAATGCGCTTCTTCCGAACCCATATTTTTTGGATAACCAGTATCATTTACATTTTTTGAAATGAAAATTGGCGTCATATTCAAGGGACCAAAAGGTTCAAATTGTTTCAAAATCCGAATTAATTTGGGTGTAATTTCTGTAAAATCAAGTTCCGCATCAATGGCTATTTCTGGCAATAACATATCAGGATGAATGGTTTCTGACACTACTTTTTCAAATGCTTTTTTGAAAACGGGATAGTTTTCTTCCTTTAATGTCATTCCCGCAGCATACTTATGTCCACCAAATTGCTCCAAATGTTCCGAACACGCTTCCAAAGCATTATAGACATCAAATCCTTTTACAGACCGTGCCGAAGCCGCTAATTTATCACCGCTTTTTGTAAAAACTAAAGTTGGTCGATAATGCGTTTCTATCAATCGTGATGCAACAATTCCAATCACGCCTTTATGCCAATCTTCTTGATAAACAACCGTTGTAAAGCCAACAATTTCGTCATTTTCGACTATTTGCGAAAGCGCTTCAATGGTGATTTGTTTGTCCAATTCTTTTCGGTCGGAATTGTATTTTTCAATTTCTGAAGCAAATTGTTGTGCTTGTTCAAAATCAAATTCCGATAATAATTCAACTGCGTGATTGCCGTGTTTTATTCGTCCTGCGGCGTTAATTCTTGGTGCAATTATAAATACGACATCGGTAATATCGAGTGTTTGTTTTTTTATTTGATGAATCAAAGCCTTAATTCCTGGTCGCGGATCTGAGTTGATCACTTGCAATCCAAAATAGGCTAAAACCCTGTTTTCACCAGTCATTGGAACAATATCGGCAGCAATTGCGGTCGCTACCAAATCGAGATACGGCGTTAAATCTTCAATGGTTTGGTTTCTGTTTTCGCCCAAAGCTTGAATCAATTTGAAGCCAATTCCGCAACCACATAATTCGTCATACGGATAGGAACAATCGTCTCTTTTTGGGTCTAAAACCGCTACGGCGTCTGGCAAAAATTCTCCTGGTCGGTGGTGATCACAAATGATAAAATCGATGTTTCGCTCTTTGGCATAAGCCACGTGATCAATAGATTTTATGCCACAATCTAAGGCAATAATTAAGGAAAATTCATTGTCGTCGGCAAAGTCAATTCCCTTGAAAGAAATTCCATATCCTTCGTCATAACGGTCTGGAATATAAGTGGCAACATTTGAATAATAGGTTTTTAAATAGGATGAAACCAATGAAACTGCGGTTGTTCCATCGACATCATAATCACCAAAAACGAGGATTTTTTCTTGATTCGCAATCGCCAATTCAATTCTTGCAACGGCTTTATCCATATCTTTCATTAGAAATGGATTGTGCAAATGTTCTAATTTAGGACGGAAAAAATCTCTGGCTTCTTCAAACGTTTCAATGCCGCGTTGGATCAAAAGTTTGGCAACAAATTCTTCAACATTCAAGGCTTGCGCCAAATGGGCAACTTTTTGAGAATCGGGGTTTGGTTTTAAAGTCCAGCGCATATAATTTGATTTTTGAATGGTTATTAATATGATTTTTCAAACTGTAAATGTCAGTTAATGTTTTTCAGTTAATGTTTTTATTGCATTTTCAGTTGAATTTACATTATTGAAATATGCATTTATAATCAATTCTGATTTTTTATCATTCTTCAATGTGTTCTTTAAAGTTGAAACCAAAAAGTCATAATTAGTAAATTCTACTTTAGTTTCTAAAATGTTTTTCAACCATTCCCACATTTTCTTTTTACCAATTTCTTTTTCAATTGCTATAAAAATTATTGGAGCATAATCATATACATAAGTTTGTCTATTAGCAATGTCTGTAACAGATTTAACCATTGAAAATGAATTTGGCTTAAAATCTTTTAAGTTTTCAACCTTTTTATCTATTACTTCATCATAGTTTTTTTCAGTTTGATTTTCTTCAGTTAATTTTAGAGCCATATACTCTGTAAAACCTTCAGACATCATATCTCCTAATTCTGAATTAAATACTTTTACCGTTCCAAAATAATAATGACCTAATTCGTGTGCTATCATTGGCTTATAGAATTTCTGAGATTTTTCTTCAAATATTCCTGCTAACCCATATTTTCCCCAACCAATTCCCATAATTGTTGGATAGGAAACAAATAACCAACCATTTTTTTTCGAAGTTGGAGTAGTATTTATAAATGTAGGGGTTTGATTGAATTTTATGTTTAATTTTTGTTCGTAATATTTTTTATAACTAGAAACTAGGTTTGAAAATTGTTTGATTTTATCATTTGGAAATTTAGGGTTTAAAATAGCAATGTTTCCATCATCAATAAAATCATAATTTCCACAATATAAAGCAATTTCTTGCGGTTCATTACTTATTAAATGTGCAGTATTAGAACTTACTGGTTTATTACCGTTTACATAAATTGTAGAACAATCAGTGCAATTGAATTCAATATCATAAACTACTCTATCATAAGCAATGTCTTTTTTCGCATCGTATAAAATAGGATACCAAGCACTTTGACTTCCATCGCTTCTAACTGACATTCCATTAAATGCAATATTTCCTTTCCAATCTTGTCTTGTGAAGTTTTCAATTGTATCGTTTGCAACAGGAAATTTACCGACATATCTAAATTGTAATTCTTCTGGAAGAAATTTTGTGTTTTTTGCATTTCCTGGAAAATAATAAGCGGATGATTCTCCAGTTGAAGTAGAATCTTTATCTGATTTATCATATCCAAGCACAAAATTATTTGGCTTTTTACTTCTAATATTTAATAAATTCATACCTGAATTTAAACGGATTAAATAATCTTTAATTCTCGGTATATTACTTAAGGTTAAGTCACATTCAAAGGTTCCTTCTTTAATTGAAATGTTAACTTTACCCTTCAAATGCGGTGCATTATCCTGAGAAAACATTTTTGTCGTAAGTATTAATAATAAAAAACACGCTAATATTCTATAATTCATATTTATTGATATTTTTCGTTATCTCAATTTAAACGGCAAAGTTGCATCTTTATTATTTAGAAGGTTTTCCTCCCACAATGACCACAATTTCTCCTTTTGGCGGTTTGTTTTCGAAATGAGTTAGCACTTCTCGAACGGTTCCCCGAATGTTTTCCTCGTGTAATTTTGACAATTCTCGAGAAACGCAAATTGGTCGGTCTTCACCAAAATAAGTGATGAATTCCGTTAAGGTTTTTACAAGTTTATGAGGCGAAACATACAAAATCATCGTTCTTGTTTCTTCGGCTAACGCTAAATATCGGGTTTGTTTTCCTTTCTTATCAGGCAAAAATCCTTCAAATACAAATTTGTCATTTGGCAATCCGCTATTTACTAATGCTGGTACAAATGCTGTTGCGCCAGGCAAACATTCAACCGTAATTCCGTGTTCAACGCAGGCGCGAGTCAATAGAAATCCTGGGTCAGAAATCGCTGGTGTTCCTGCATCGGAAATCAATGCAATGGTGTCGCCGGCTTTCAATCTTGAAATTAAATTCTCAATTGTTTTGTGCTCGTTGTGCATGTGATGGCTGTGCATGTGCGTGCCAATTTCAAAATGTTTCAGCAATTTCCCACTCGTTCTGGTGTCTTCTGCCAAAATCAAATCGACTTCTTTGAGAATTCGAATCGCACGAATGGTCATGTCTTCGAGATTTCCAATGGGCGTGGGAACGATATATAATTTTGACATATTTAAAATAAATTTAGACGCTTTGGTTTTAATGTCTTAAAGCACTGATTTTTTCCCCGCAAGTTTGTGTGAATTTGTGAAATCTGTGTTGACTTTTTCAAATTTCTCATGGGCTTTGTTTCCTTAATTTGAAATAAAAATTTAGGCGAATTTCTTCTCTACAATTTCCATAAAACGGGCAACATAATCGTCTTTTCCTTCCCAATTATTATAATCTGGTTTTACCATATCTTCGATGAAATTTTCGGCTTCATCAAAAGTATCAAACGTACTTAATTGAGAAAT
>CANFVB010000079.1 GCA_947450355.1 Bacteroidota bacterium | reverse complement strand
TAACCGTAAATAATTCTCAAATATCTTCTAATCACGCCAATGAAGTTTTTACTTATTATACTTCCTTTGCTGGAGCAAATGCAAATCCTCCTTATGATTTAATTACAAATGAAATAGCTTTTCAAAATACAACACCATCTCAAATGGATATTTGGACAAGAGTTACAAATTCTAATGGCTGTTATAGAGTTGCTAAATTGACTTTAAAAGTATTAGCAACGAATATTCCATCTACCTTCAATATACAAATCCCTAAAGTTTGTGATGATTTATTAGATTTATATGGTTTCAATACTATTAACAATAACAATAGAGACGGGGTTTCAAGTTTTGACATAAGTTCCACTGAAGCAACAATCAGGTCGCTCTTGCCAAGTACAGGAGTTTATAATATAAAATACTATAGAAACCAAACCGATGCTTTATCTGAAACAAATCGAATAACCGATTTAGTAAATTATAGAAACATTGGCTATCCCACAACTCAAAATATTTGGGTTCGAGTGGATAGCGATGTAACAAATGCTTGTTATGGATTAGGTCCATTTGTAACGGTAAACGTAGAAACATTGCCGTTTGCTCATGCCGTAACAATTTCAAGACAATGTGATGACAATCAAGATGGAATTTTCAATTTCAATACTACTTCATTAGAAAACAACTTGTTACAAGGGCAAACTATGGTTAATGTTTCAGTTACTTATTTTGATTCTTTGAATAATCCTTTACGAGATTCCAATAATAATTTAATAACAAGTCCATTTCCAGCCACTTTTTCATCAACTTCACAAACTATTAAAGCGGTTGTCAAGAACAATTCAACTCTTGCATGTTCTGATGAGACTTTAATTCAATTTTTAGTTGATAAATCTCCTGTAGCTTTCACAATTCCTACTACTTTAACTAGTATGTGCGATGATGAAATTGATCCTGCATTACAAAACGGGCAATATGATTTTACAAATTCTCAAGCAATTTATGACAGTGTAACATTGGGACAACCAGCTGGAATGGTCGTTGAATATTATGATGAAAATAATGTGCTTTTGACAACACCATTGCAAAATCCATTGCCAGTAACATTATCAAAAAATATAAAAATAATTGTAAAAAACCCAATAAATACAACCTGTTCACTTACTAAAACAATTCAACTAATAGTTAATCCAACACCTAAAATAGATTTAGAACACAGTGAACTCGTTTGCAGTAATCTGTCTACTTTTTTCGTTTTATTAACAGCCGGAATTGTAGATGGTTCGCCTGAATCTAATTATACTTATAAATGGTATAAAGATGCTGTTATCATTCCAACAGAAACTTCATCAACATTGAATGTAAATCATGAAGGTATTTATACGGTTGAAGTTTTAAATGCGAGTGGATGTAGTAAAACAAGAACTATAACTGTAACCGCTTCGGATGTAGCTCACATAGGAATTGCAACTATTGTCGATTTAGCTATTTTTAATTCTGTTACAATAAATCTAAATTTACCGATATTAGGCGACTATGTTTACAGCATGGATTATCCAAACTTGTTTCAGGAATCAAATTTATTTGAAAATGTACCAGCAGGAATTCATGAAATCTTTGTAAAAGACTTGAACGGTTGTGGAATATCCCAACAAACAATTTCTGTAATTGGAATACCTCCTTATTTTACTCCAAATGGTGATGGTGTCAATGATACTTGGAATGTACAGGGGGTGAGTAAAGATTTTAATTTTAATACTACAATTTACATTTTTGATAGATTTGGGAAATTAGTAAAACAAATTTTAACAACTGGAAATGGCTGGGACGGAACTTTCAACGGAGATCCTATGCCAGCCGATGATTATTGGTATGCAGTGTATCTTGAAGATGGAAGGGTTTCAAAAGGACATTTCACGCTAAAAAGGTAACCATATAATTTGTAAAAAATAATTTTATTATTCCATTTCTAAAAATTTATTATAGCACTTAAATATTACAAATGTCAAGAATTCTCGCTATTGATTACGGACAAAAACGCACTGGAATTGCTGTTACAGATGAGTTGCAAATAATTGCATCTGGATTAACAACGATTCCTTCGGCAACCACAATAAACTTTCTAAAGGATTATTTTATTAAAGAAAAAGTGTCAAAAGTACTTATCGGTGAACCCAAACAAATGAACGGAGAACCATCACAAAGCACCGAAATAATTGAAGCTTTTGTAAGAAAATTCAAAAGTTTTTTCCCCGAAATGCCAGTTGTTAGAGTCGATGAGCGTTTTACTTCAAAAATGGCATTTCAAACCATGATTGATAGCGGATTGAATAAGAAACAACGCCAAAATAAAGACTTACTTGACGAAATTTCGGCTACAATAATGCTTCAAGATTTTTTAACAAGAAAGATGTTTTAGCACTTTAGTTTATATTTTACTAACTAATAATTGAAATAAAACATTATTTTTTAATTTGCAATCATCTTAATATCATTATTATATCTTAAAAAAATATAATTATTTGCTAATTATTAGATTCCAAATATTCAATACCTATTTTTTTACTATTTTTGCCAATCAAAATTAGATATTACAATCTTTTTTGATTGATACTATTAAAACAAATAAAATGATTTTACCAATTGTAGGATATGGCGATCCCGTTCTGAGAAAAGTGGGTGAGGAGCTAACTTCTGAATTTCCGAATTTAAAAGAAACCGTTGCCAATATGTACCAAACAATGTACAATGCTTGTGGCGTTGGACTTGCAGCACCTCAAGTTGGAATGAGTATTCGTTTGTTTGTGATTGACACTACCGCTTTTGGCGAGGATGACGAATTAGCAACGGAAGAACAAATCCTTTTGAAAAATTTCAAACGTACTTTCATCAATGCAAAAATGATAAAAGAAGAAGGTGAAATTTGGGGTTTTAATGAAGGTTGCCTAAGTATTCCTGATGTTCGTGAAGATGTTTTTAGAAATGAAAAAATCACAATTGAATATTGCGATGAAGATTTTGTAATGAAAACTGAAGTTTTTGACGGTTTGATTGCACGAGTTATCCAACACGAATACGATCATATTGAAGGAATTTTATTCACGGATTTAATTTCCTCTTTGAAAAAACAGCTAATTAAGAAAAAACTTCAAAATATAATGGACGGAAAAGCACGCCCAGACTATAAAATGAAGTTTTGCAATAAAAAAGGCAGATAATTACTTTAAGAATTTATAAATAAAAGAATAATCAAATTAATATAAAATGACATTAGATAAAATATTAGCAATTGCAGGAAAACCAGGTTTATTTGCTTTAAAAGTTCAAACTCGCACAGGTTTTGTTGCAGAATCATTATTAGATGGTAAAAAAGTAACTGTTGGTCTAAAAAGTAACGTTAGTTTGCTTTCAGAAATTTCTGTTTATACCAATACAGAAGAAAAACCATTGACAGAAATAATGAGAGCGATTGCTACCAAAGAAGATAATGGGCCTGCGATTTCTCACAAGGAAGACAACGCAAAATTAGTCTCTTATTTTCTTGAAATACTACCTGATTACGACCAAGATCGTGTTTATCCTTCTGATATTAAGAAAATTGTAAATTGGTACAATATGCTGCAATCAAAAGGTTTGGTTTCAAAAGAAGTTCCTGCTGAAAATGAAGTAGTAGAAAAAAACGAATAAATTACATTATAATTCATACATTTAATCCTGTCGAGTGCTATAATCTTGACAGGATTTTTTAATTTTACAAAAACAAAACAACAATGAATTCAAGACAAACCCAACTCGATGCATTTGATAGATTATTAACTATTATGGATGATTTGCGTGAAAAATGTCCTTGGGACAAAAAGCAAACATTACAGACTTTACGCCATCTAACCATTGAAGAAACATACGAATTGGGTGATGCAATTTTGGATAATGATTTAAATGAAGTTAAAAAAGAATTAGGCGATTTGTTATTGCACATTGTTTTTTATGCAAAAATTGGAAGTGAGACCAATGATTTTGACATTGCAGATGTTTGTAACGAAATTTGTGATAAATTAATTCATCGCCACCCACATATTTATAGTGATGTAGTTGTAAAAGATGAAGAAGAAGTCAAACAAAACTGGGAAAAACTCAAATTAAAAGAAGGTAAAAAGTCTGTTTTGGAAGGCGTTCCGAAAAGTTTACCTGCGTTGGTAAAAGCAAGTAGAATTCAGGATAAAGTGAAAGGTGTTGGATTTGATTGGGAAGAACCACATCAAGTTTGGGACAAAGTGCAAGAAGAATTACAAGAATTGCAAGTGGAAGTTGCCGCTGGAAATCAGGATACTATAGAAGCTGAATTTGGAGATGTTTTGTTCTCGATGATAAATTATGCACGCTTCTTGAATGTAAATCCTGAAGATGCCTTAGAGCGAACCAACAAAAAATTCATCAAACGCTTTCAATATTTGGAAAGTAAAGCAGGGGAATTAGGAAAACCCTTAATGGATATGACACTTGCTGAAATGGATATTTTTTGGGAAGAAGCCAAAAAATTGTAATTGAAAATCTATGATTTTCAAATATTTCAATTTTTGGGAAGAAGCCAAAAAATTGTAATTGAAAATCTATGATTTTCAAATATTTCAATTTTTGGGAAGAAGCCAAAAAAATGTATTTGAAAATCTATGATTTCCAATTTATCTCTAATGCAAAACTCGTTTTATCGTCTTTTGTAACACTGAAAATCGTTTTATTTTCGGTAAAACTTTCGTTAATTTTTACTCGATCTTTTAAATATAATTCCTTCAGAAAATTCATTTCAAAACTATCAATTTTTTGATTTAAAATCAATCCTGATGGAACAAAATCCAAACACCATTCTAAGTACTTGACGTTATTTACGTGGTTCACAATATCTAAATCAGATAAAACAACCACTTTATTGAATACATATTCTTTGTCATCAATGAGTTGAATTTTGGAAAAACTTTTTTCAGTAGCCTTATGCTCAGGGAAAATTTCAAAATGTCCAAAAGGTAAAGCCAAAGCTTCTGGACGTCTTTTTTCGGTATTAATGACTGCCCAAAAGGTTTCTGAGCCTACTATTTTAATTCCATTTACATAAACTTCCAAAGCACGAACGGAACGGGAATTTTCAAGGGTATTGATCCAGGTTTTTATAGTTACCGTGTCTTTCCACTTTGGTAATTTTGATATTTCGACACGCATTCTACTCAAAACCCAAGCTTGGTTGAATTCTTGCATATCTGAAAAACTAATTCCACCCAATTCCGAATGTGCAGCAGCAGTTAATTGTAACAAATTACATAAATCGGTATATTTTAAATAACCATTTGGTGTACATTGTGTGAAGTTGATTTCCCAATCTTTGCTGAAAACTGAAGTGAAATTTGGTGAAATAGGCATAAAAGTAATTATGAATTATGAATTATGAATTATTGAAGCTATGTAATCTGTGACTTTGTTTTGACTTTCAAGATAATCAAACCATTTTGTTGCTTCATTTCTTTTGAACCAAGTCAATTGGCGTTTTGCAAATCTTCGGGTGTTTTTTTTGATTTCTTCGATTGCAAATTCCAAGGTTATTTTTCCTTCAAAATAATCAAATAATTCACGATAACCAACAGTTTGTAATGCATTTAAGTGTTTGTTTGGAAATACTTTTTCGGCTTCCGCCAATAAACCTTCGTTAATCATAATTTCAACACGCTGATTAATTCTTTCATAAATTTTTTCTCTATCAGCTTCCAAACCAATAATAATAGGAGTGAAGTTTCTTGAATTTTTCGTCTTATTCATAAAAGAAGAATACGGTTTTCCAGAGCCAATGCAAACTTCTACAAATCGCATCATTCGTTGTGGATTTTGTAATGTTTGCGGGTTTTCTATTGTAATTGTATCAAAATAATCGGAATCTAATTCTTGAAGTTTTTGTTGTAAATAGGTAATTCCAAGTTTTTCATAATCAGCATTTACTTGTTCGCGAACGGAATTTTCAATTTCAGGAAATGCATCAAATCCTTTTAAAACAGCATCAACATATAAACCAGAACCGCCAACAAGAATTGCAAAATCGTATGTTTTATAGAGTTCGTCAAGTTTTGAAATGGCTTCTTTTTCGAAATCACCAACAGTATAATTTTCAAATATTGATTTGTTGTGAATAAAATGATGTTTCGCTTCGGAAAGTTCTTCTTTGTTGGGAACGGCTGTTCCAATTGACATTTCCTTGAAAAATTGGCGACTATCGCAAGAAATGATTTCACAATCATAATGTTGTGCCAAAGCAATACTTAAGGAAGTTTTCCCTATTGCTGTTGGTCCCACGATGGTGATTAAATACTTCATAAGTTCTGTTTTGTGTTAGCCCAGATTGCAACGAAAAGCCCGGAATGAAAAAAGTTAGTTTTTCTTGGCGAAAAAGAGCGACCAAAGGAAGCTCCTTTTTTGGCTTAGAAAAACAACTTTTTGAATGAGGACTTGAAGTGGAAAGCTGGAAATAGCTCCAAAAATTAAAATTTTATAATCTTCAAATACTTACTTTTTCGGATGTGACTTTGTATAATGTTTCTTGTGTCTCGGTTATTTTGCATCGGAATTAAGATGTTTTTCAAAATTTCGATGTTGTGAATTTGATAATTTAAATCGTAAAAAGCATAGCCTTTATAGACGCCATTTTCAATTAACACGGCACTTCGCTCGCTTATATTCCGACCTTTATCGGTTACGACCATATTCTGATTCTCAAAACTATTTTTTGTAACGAATTCTTGAACTCTTGCATTGTATTCTTCGGTTGATATTTCGCCGATGCACGCGCCGTCGCATTCTTTTATTTTATATTGAAAACAGGATTCTTTTGTGATGTATAAACCCGTGAATTTTTGACATAATTTATAATCAGAAGTAATTCTGAACAATGCATTTTGTGCTTCTTGCAACGTTGAAAACGAGGTGATTTCTTTTCTTCTGCCGTCTGTTTTCTGAAGTTTTAAATTCAAATATCCTTTTTTATCAGCTTCAACATACAATGCAATATTGAAAACACTTTTTCGTTGCGCCCTATTATAGATGGGTTTGTGGATTTTAATTTCCTCACTTTCCTTCAATAAAGCAATTAATTCGCTTCCTGTTTCTTCATAAGTTACTGAAAAAACTTCCTTTTGAATTTTCATTGATTTTACATCTACTCCTGTGAAATGCTGATTGATTCGTTTTTTTATATTTTTACTTTTCCCAATATAAATTAACTTACTAGCTTCATTATAAATATAATAGACTCCTGTTATTGAAGGTAAACTTTCAACAATAGTATATAATTTTGGAGCAATTCCTTTTTGGATTTCAGTTTTGATTAATTCGGTTACAATTACTTTTTCGGTATCTTTTGCCAATAGTAATTGGAATAATTTAACCGTTGCCAATGCGTCTCCGCTTGCGCGATGTCTATCAGCCATTGGGATTCCAAGTGCGCGAACTAACTTTCCCAAGCTGTGAGAAGTCTGTTCTGGCAATAATTGTTTTGATAATTCAACGGTGCAAAGTGTTCTTTGATTGAAATCGTAACCTAAACGACGAAATTCTGTTCTCAAAATTCGGTAATCAAAAGAGGCATTATGGGCAACTAAAACGCAATCATTTGTAATTTCAATAATGCGTTTTGCAACTTCAAAAAACTTTGGAGCGCTTTGTAGCATTGCATTGTTTATGCCTGTTAATTTTACAACAAAGGGCTGAATTGGAATTTCAGGGTTAACCAAACTAATAAATTGATCCACAATTTCGTGGCCGTCAAATTTATAAATCGCGATTTCGGTAATTCCTTCTTCGTTGAATTGTCCACCAGTGGTTTCTATGTCGAGTATGCAGTAAATATGTTTAATGTTTAATGTTAAAATTATTATCGTTCTCCAAAGATACTACTTCCAATGCGAACCATTGTACTTCCGCACGCAATTGCAAGTGGGTAGTCGCCTGACATTCCCATCGAAAGAATTGACAATTGACAATTAACAATTGATAATGACTTTATAGTGTCAAAAATCGATTTCAAATGTTCAAATTCTTTCTTGATTTGGTCTTGGTTTTCTGTAAATGTCGCCATTCCCATTAAACCAATAATCTTGATATTATTTAAGTTTTTAAATGTTTCAGAAGCTAATAAATCTTTCAACTCATCTTCATTTAAACCGAATTTGGTTTCTTCTTCCGCAATGTGAATTTGTAGCAAACAATCAATATTTCTGTTGTTTTTTAGGGCTTGTTTGTTAATTTCTTCTAATAATTTTAGGCTGTCAACACCGTGAATCAAACTAACGTAAGGTGCCATAAATTTTACTTTATTCGTTTGAATATGCCCAATCATCTGCCATTGAATATCCTTGGGCATTTGTTCCCATTTCTCGGTCATTTCTTGGATTTTATTTTCTCCAAAAATTCTTTGTCCAGCATTATAAGCTTCCAATAAATCAGCAACTGGTTTGGTTTTTGAAACAGCAACAAGTGTAACGTTTTCTGGTAATGACGATTTTATTTTGAGTAAATTTTCTTTTATTGACATTTATATATTCAATTATGAAAGGAATTGTTTCGCTATTTTCTCTGCTTTTTTACTCTCGCTATAATCATAGAAACCTTCACCAGATTTTGAACCTAATTTTCCAGCGCGAACCATATTTACTAAAAGTGGGCAAGGAGCATATTTTGGATTTTTGAAACCATCATACATTACATTTAAAATGGCTAAACACACATCAAGCCCAATAAAATCTGCTAATTGTAATGGTCCCATCGGTTGTCCCATTCCTAATTTCATAACCGTATCAATTTCATAGACACCAGCAACTTTATTATATAATGTTTCAATTGCTTCGTTTATCATTGGCATCAAAATTCTATTGGCAACAAATCCAGGATAATCATTGACTTCAACGGGAGTTTTGCCTAATTTTTCAGATAAATCCATTATGATTTTCGTAACTTCATCTGAAGTATTGTAGCCACGAATGATTTCTACCAATTTCATAATTGGCACAGGATTCATAAAGTGCATTCCTATAACTCTTTCAGGATGAGCAACAACAGAACCTATTTGCGTAATTGAAATAGAAGAAGTATTGGTTGCTAAAATCGTATTGTTCGAACAAACCTCGTTCAGTTGTTTGAATATATTTAGTTTTAATTCTAAATTTTCAGTTGCAGCTTCAACCACTAAATCAACACCTACAACACCATCTTTTATGTCGGTATAAGTGATAATATTGGAAATGATTTTGAATTTATCTTCTTCAGTAATTGTTCCTTTTACAACCATTCTGTCTAAATTCGTAGCAATTGTAGCCATTCCTTTATCTAATGATTTCTCTGAAACATCAATTAATTTTACGGTAAATCCGCTTTGAGCAAATGTATGAGCAATTCCGTTGCCCATTGTTCCAGCTCCAATTACAGCTATTATTTTCATATATTATTTTTT
>CANFVB010000078.1 GCA_947450355.1 Bacteroidota bacterium | reverse complement strand
TTTAATCTGGGGAGTGAAAACTTTTTACTATGATAAATTTGTAAGTACAGATGACACCGTTGATGATGTAAACAGAATTGCAACTGAAAAAGGATTGGTTACCAAAGGGGATATGTTGATTAATTTAGCTGCGATGCCAATTGCAAATAAAGGAATGGTGAACACCTTGCGAGTTACCGAAATAGAGTAAAACGCATTTATATTTATTAAAAAGGGCTGGAATTATCCAGCCCTTTTTATATACACAAATCTTTAATTTAGAAGCTCAATATTGAAATTAACTTAGGCATGACCAATTAGTTCCAGTCTCTCAATTCAAACTCAAAGACTATAATTATACCCTCCGAGTCATTAATTATAGATTAATGGTATCAAATTATAGACTCAAAGACTATAATTATACCCTCCGAGGTATTAATTATAGACTAATAGTATCAAATTATAGACTCAAAGACTATAATTATAAGCTCAGAGGTATTAATTATAGATTAATAGTATCAAATTATAGACTCAAAGACTATAATTATAAGCTCAGAGGTATTAATTATAGACTAATAGTATCAAATTATAGATTACTCAAAGTAATGTTGATCGAGATATTAGGAAATCCACAAAATCCATTGATACAAAACTGTTAATATACTTCAAGAGGTGATAAATGGATAATTGTTTAATCGGGAATTTGTTGATTTGGAAAATCTAAAAGGTCTAATAATCTAATTGGTCTGTTTTGCTTGAGGGATTACTTCACTAGACTTTTATTTTAATTGGAGTTCCGTGAATTTCATTTGCAGCAGAAATCCTTTGTGGAACCAAGTGGAGCAAAGATTGTATCGGAATGCACGACCTAGTTTACTACAGATTGCATCGCAGCTCGCAATGTTCTAAACGAGGGCACGACCAAAGAAAAACCAAATGCAAATTGTAAGTGAAAATAATTTGGGTTTAAAACTACAAACCAAGTATATTTACATAAATTAACTTTTAAGGAAAAAGTTGCATTTAGAACTTGAATCGACGACACATAAAATGACAAACCCTACTTTTTTAGATAAAATTGCACACGTACTAATTGCTGATTATTCCCATAATCTAACGAATACAATTGTTGTTTTACCGAATAAACGAGCCAAAATTTTCTTGATTGAAGCCCTGAAAAAGCAAGTTCAAAACAATATTCTATCTCCAGAGATTATAAGTATTGAAGATTTTATTCAAGATGTATCTGGAATAAGAACTATTGATCCAATAGAATTGGTTTTTGAATTCTATGAAGTTTATCTTTCGATAACGGATATTAAAAACCAACAATCATTTGAACTTTTTGCCAATTGGGCGAAAATTTTACTGCAAGATTTCAATGAAATTGACCGTTATTTATTAGACCCAAATCATGTGCTTTCCTATTTAAAAGATATTGAAGACATAAAGAAATGGGGAATTGAAGTGGAGAATAAAACCAAATTACTGGAGAATTACATCGATTTTTGGAAATTATTACCTCATTATTATAAAACACTTTATGCCCATTTACTGAAAAATGGAATAGGATATCAGGGTTTAATTTATCGGGAGGCGGTTAATAATTTGAATTCTTTTTCTAAATCAGTAACCGATAAAAAGTATGTTTTTGCAGGTTTTAATGCTTTAAATGCTGCCGAAGAAAAAATAGTACAACATTTGATAGCAGCCGATCAAGCTAAAATATATTGGGATATTGACCAAACGTTTTTAAATGATTCCTATCACGATGCAGGATTATTTGTTCGTCGATTTAAGGAAAGTTGGAAACATTACAAGTCAAATCCTTTTGAATGGATTGTAAACGATTTTTCGGAACCCAAAACAATTCAGGTGATTGGCACACCAAAAACTATTGGTCAAGCCAAAATTACAGGAAGTATTATTGAAAAAATAATTGATGAAAATCCAACCGCAAACTTAGACAAAGTAGCGGTTGTTTTGGGAGATGAAAACATGCTTGTTCCGCTCTTATATTCGCTTCCTGCAACTGTTGGCGCACTGAATATTACGATGGGATATTCAAGCAAGAACAATCCAGCGCAGATTTTAATTGCAAAATTGTTTAAAATGCACACGAATGCTTTGTCTAGAAATGCGAAGAATTATGTGTTTTATTACAAAGATGTTTTGGATATTTTGACGCATCCTTTGGTAGAACCTTATTCCAAAACAAGTGCTTTGGTAAATACAATTAATCAATACAATTATACTTTTATAACACATCAAAAATTGATGGATTTGAATCCAAATCCAAGTGATTTATTTGTTTTGTTATTTGGAAAATGGGAAGAAGGTTCGTTGAAAGTTCTTGCCTCTTTATCGCAATTATTGCAAACTATAAAATCCAATTTGAGTAATGACAGTGAAGAGGAGAAAATCACAAAAGCATTTGTCTTTTCGATTTTTAAAGTAATTAATAAGTTGATAAATTACTATTCTAAGCACAGCCACATTGACAAGATTGACACACTACATGCTATTTACAAACAAGTAATTGATTTGGCTGAGGTTTCTTTTGAAGGAGAACCTTTGAATGGTTTGCAAATTATGGGTGTTTTAGAAAGTCGTGTTTTGGACTTTGAAACTGTAATTATTACTTCAATGAATGAGGGGAAATTACCCGCAGGAAAATCGCAAAATTCGTTTATTCCTTATGATGTAAAACGAGAATTGGGTTTACCTACATTCAAAGAAAAAGACGCTATTTATACCTATCATTTCTATCATTTGTTGCAACGTGCAAAAAATATTTACTTACTTTATAACACCGAAAGTGAAGGATTGGATGCAGGTGAAAAAAGCCGTTTTATCACACAATTAGAAGTTGAAAAACAAGACAAACATATTCTTACGCACGAAATTTACAATGCTGTTCTTCCAGAAAAAGCCTATCAACCAATGGTAATTCCAAAGTCGGAATCGGTGATGGAACGCTTGAAAGAAATTGCGGAAAAAGGATTTTCTCCATCTGCGTTGACGAGTTATATTCGGAATCCAATTCAGTTTTATTTTCAAAAGATTTTGAGAATTAAAGAAATGGAAGAAGTGGAAGAAAATATAGCTTTGAATACGTTAGGAACCATAATTCACGAAACATTAAAAGCGTTATATGAGCCGTTTATCGGTAAATTTATTTCTGAAACTGATATTTTAAACTGCTTTAAGCAAATAGATTCTGAGGTTTTGAAGCAGTTTAAAGTCGTTTATAAAGAAGGTGAAATCAAAAAAGGAAGAAACCTTTTGGCTTTTGAAGTCGCCAAGCGGAACGTATTTAATTTCTTGAAAGTCGAATTAGAATGCGTTAAAAACGGAGATGCTATTAAAATTTTAGCGTTAGAAAAAACATATGAAGAAACGTTAATTCATCCCGATTTACCTTTCCCAGTTTTGATAAAAGGAAACGTGGATCGGATTGAAGAACGCAACGGAATCATTAGAATTATTGATTATAAAACGGGGAAAGTCGAAAAAGGAAATGTTAGTTTATCAGCTTGGAATGAACTTACTGATGATATAAAAAATGATAAAATAATTCAAGTTTTAGCGTATGCTTTTATGTATGAAAAATTAGCTTTAGACCAACCGATGGAAGCGGGAATTATCTCTTTCAAGAACTTAAAAGCTGGTTTTATGCCTTTTAATTTCAAAGTGGGAAAAGAGGTAAATACAATAATTAATAAGGAAACCTTGAAGGATTATTTGGAACAAGTTGTGGTTTTATTACGGGAAATATTGGATGAGAATATTCCGTTTGAGGAGAAAGTTTAGGTTTTTTTCACCACAAAAGGATTCTTTTGGGGTAAAATCTAAATTTCTTTTAGAAATCCCAACAAAGTTTTTTCCAATTCCTCTTTATTTTCAATGTGGCTCATATGTCCGTCAGGGAAAGTTATTAATTCTGCATTTGTGTTTTCAATTTGTGCTAAATTGTCTTTGTAAATTAAAACGCCATCTTTTTTTCCGAGAATAAGCAACTTTGGATATTTGCTTTCGTGTAAAATAAATTCTCGGTCTTTCCTGATTTTCATTCCTTCCAACGAAGCTACAATTCCCTGTAAAGGCGTTTTCAATGCTTCTGATTTCACTTTTTCGATTTCTTTTTCAAGACGTTCTCGATTGTTTTCACTGAATAAATTGGCAATCGACAACCGAACAAAATTGACATAATTCTGTTTTACCGCCTTGATGGCACGATCCCGATTGTGCTTTCGCTCTGTGCTATCTTCCTTGGATGTGGAGTTCAAAAGAACTAAACCTTTGATAGTTGCAGGATACAATTCGGCGAAAGCCAAAGCTACATAACCACCCATTGAATGTCCAACTAAAATTGCTTTCCGAATCCGTAAATGAGATAAAACAGCTTTTACTATTTCCGCATTATTTTCCATAGAATGAACATATCCAAGACATTCGGTTGCTCCGTGTCCTAATAAATCAATGGTAATTACTCGATTTTTATGTGATAAAATGGGAGTCAAATCCTTCCACATCGATTTGTTTTCCAAAAAACCGTGAAGTAGAACCACAGCAGTTCCTTTCCCGGTATCGGAATAAGAAATTGCGGTGTTTTTGTAGCCGATTTGTTTCATTTTTATTGGTTTTTCAGCAAAAATAAGATTTAATTTTTTAAACCATATAAGGCATTTAAGGTCATTTAAGTTTTTCTTATAGGAACTTAAATGCCTTATATGGTAAAACAAAAACGGCTTACATTTCTGCAAACCGTCTATCCTCTATTTGTCTATTTTCTTTTATCTAAATCAAGAATTCATAATCGTTTCAATTTCTTCCACTTCAATCGGGATATTTCGCATTAAGTTAAAAGGTTCACCAGTTTCCCGAACGACCACATTATCTTCCAATCGAATTCCGAAACCTTCTGCTGGAATATAGATTCCTGGTTCAACAGTAAAAACCATATTGGCTTTCATAGGCTCGGTCAAAATTCCATAATCGTGCGTGTCTAATCCCATGTGGTGCGAAGTTCCGTGCATGAAATATTTTTTATACGCAGGCCATTCTGGGTTTTCATTTTGCACATCGGCTTTGTCAATTAATCCTAAACCAAGCAATTCGGAAGTCATTATTTTTCCAACTTCTAAATGATATTGTTTCCAAAGTGTTCCTGGTGTTAGCATTTTTGTAGCTTCATTTTTCACTCTCAAAACCGCATTGTAAACTGCTTTTTGTCTTTCGGAAAAACGTCCCGAAACGGGAATCATACGCGTCATATCGCTTGAATAATTGGCGTATTCGGCAGCAACGTCAAGCAAAATCAAATCACCTGCTTTACACGCTTGGTTGTTTTCGATATAATGCAAAACATTAGCGTTGTTTCCAGACGCAATTATCGGCGTATAAGCGAAACCTTTGGAACGATTTCTAATAAATTCGTGAATAAATTCGGCCTCAATTTCATATTCTGTCACATTTGGTTTTACAAAGGACAAAACTCTTCGAAACCCTTTTTCGGTAATGTTACACGCGTTTTGGATTAAATCCAATTCTTCATTTTCTTTTACAGAACGAATGCGTTGCAAAATCGGATTGCTTTTTGCGACAGCGTGCGCCGGATATTTATCTTTCCACCATTTTACAAAACGGGCTTCCCGAGTTTCTGTTTCAACAGTGGCGCGATAATGCTCATTAGTATTGATGTAAATCGTATCCGAATTTGTCATCATTTCAAATAAAATCTTCTCAAAATCTTGCAACCAATACACTGTTTTTATTCCTGAAACTTCAAAGGCACGGTCTTTAGAAAGTTTTTCACCTTCCCAAATCGCAATGTGTTCGTTGGTTTCTTTTAGAAATAAAATTTCGCGTTGGTGCTCGTAAGGTGCATCAGGAAATAGCAACAAAATGCTTTCTTCTTGATCTACGCCAGACAAGTAAAATATATCGCGATGTTGTGCAAATGGGAGCGTGCTATCTGCAGAAACGGGATAAATATCGTTAGAATTGAAAATCGCCACACTTTTCGGCTTCATTTGTGCCGAGAACTTTGCGCGATTTTTTATAAATAAATTGCTGTCAATTTGATGGTATTTCATAATGCATAAAAATTAGACTACAAATCTAATCAATCCATTTGTAATATCGAGCACCAATTAAGTTCGGATTTTCATTTTCTATTTTATCCAATATCCACTCGCTTTTTGGAGATTGAATACTTTGTTTTTGTTCTTTTTTATGCAGTTTTTCGTAAGATTCAAATCCAATTTCAAAACTATTTTCTAATGTTTCAAACAGATTTACATTGGCTACAGCCGCTGCCCAATTGGGTTGAATTGTGCCTTCAAAAACTTTAGATTTAGAACCACTTCCATACGCTAAAAACCCAAATTTTTCATTGGAAACATCGATTTTAGTATCGTAAAAATGGGCTAATGTTGACAAGAATCCCATAAATATAGAACCCGTGTATAAATTTCCAATTAAGGAAGATGCGATTTCTGCAGGTTGCAATTTTTCGGTTACAAAGTTGCGGTATTCCTCGGATTTACTAATTTCTTTTAATTTATTTTGATATTCAGATGTGTCTTCGTTTCCTGAAATAATTTGATTTTCGTGATCCAAAGCATAGATTTCAGATAACATTCTGCGTCCTTGAAAGGAATACGGCAAGTGCATAATTATGCTTTTCCAAGAATTATAAACCGAAGTGGGAGAATCGGCATTTTTCTTAAATGATAAATAAGCGTTTCTCGTTCTGTCCATATAACATTGGTTGGAATATTGACCGTCAAAAACGGGTTGGTCTTTGTGAATTTCAATTTCAGCTTCTAAATTATCAAACCAATTTTCGTTATTTGAATTTCCAGTAATTGCTTCTTTTGAAAGGGTTCGATAGGGTTTAAAAAAATCAAAAACGCCTTTTGTACTGGTTGCCCAATTGTTATCAAAAGCTATAATTTGAGGATTTGAAGAAATCAACAAAGCGACTGCACCTGCACCTTGCGTATATTCGCCGGTAGAATTTAGGTCGTATTTTGCAATATCCGTAGTTACCACAATTGCTTTTTTTGTTGGATTCAATCGCACAAAATCGATGCAGTTTTGCATTGCATCAACACCGCCAATACAAGCAAATGTAAAATCTACTACATCACATTCGGACAAAGTATTTTCGCCAAATTTTTGTTCCATCAAAGCAACTAAAAACGAAGCGATTGGTTTTGAACTGTCGATTGCACTTTCCGTTCCAACATAAATTCGGGCAATATCCTCTAAATTGACGTTTGAATTGATGATTAATTTTGTCAAAGCATTAGCGCCAAAAACAACGGTATCTTGATGCGCATCTGGCAATGTCATTTTCAGTAAACCTAAACCTTTTTCTAATTTTTCAGGGTCGATATTTCTGACTTTCGCCAAAGTATGTATAGGTAAATGTATTTTTGCAACATCAAATGCGATAGCGTCAATTCCGAATTTCATCTTCAATTTTTTTGTAAAATTACAAAGATGAAAGCGATGTTATAGTGTATTTAAGCCCTAAAAATAGGAAGTTATATCATTTTTACGATATTAAAAATAATAGGTAAGTTCTACTATGAATTTAATAATTTTATATTGAAACAAGCGTTTATTTAGTTAATTTAGCAGAGAATTTAATTTAACAAATGTTCTTTTATGAAAACAATATTTTTGATTTTTTCGATGGGTTTTTTCACAATAGTAATAGCTCAAAACAAACAATCGTATCAGATTTTTAATCAAAATGGAAGGAAAGTTTGTTATAAAAAAATAATAAACAGTTCCCAAAAATCAGATGTGCTTTTGTTTGGGGAATACCACGATAATTCGGTTGCGCATTGGCTTGAATTAGAAATCTCAAAAGATGTAAGTAAAAAAAGAAACTTGGTTTTAGGAGCAGAAATGTTGGAAGCCGATAATTAGTCATAACTGTAAAGCGGTTTGGTTACTGTTACTTATCCATTGTATGCAATTTATATAGTAAAAAATGCTATGATTAGTATATTTTCATAATGTTATTTAATTACAAGGTTCTTCAATTAGTTGTTGGGTGTTGGGTGTACTATTATGTGCCAGAGTTTTTCGAGTCCAATTCAAATTAATACTATTAATTTCATTTTCTACGGCTCCTTTAAAAAGGGCTATTTTATTTTCTAATCCTGCATCTATTAGTAGTTGAAGCAACATTTTTTTTAATTTCTCTTGCTGTAGCGAAATTATTGCTTATAGTTAATCTACTCCAGTTGTTGGAGTCTTTGTCAAATTTATATAAAGATAGGCCAAAGTTAGCATACAACTCCAAAAATTTCTTTTCCATTCCTTCAGAACTGTTTTGCAAATTTTTAGATTTTAGCTGGTTTTTGGGGTGCTGCATATTGTAAAAAAAACTCTCAAAAATTGAGAGCCTTTTTAAGGATAAATTATTGTTTAATCAAAATGTACTCTCCAGCAGGAACAGTAAAATCTCTAGGGGGTTCAGGAGTACCAATTATCCAAGGGGTTCCAATGCCTTCTCTTTTGGTTCTAATTCTAATTGCTTCTTGGCCATTTTGGGTCGTTTTTTTAACTATCATGTAACCATAAGAATCTAAAATAGGGTCAATAAAACCTAATTCTAATCTTTTTTCATCATTTAAACAGTCGTCACATGTGGGTTTGGTTGTTTTTTTAATTAAGCTATTTCCATCTATATTATGTTCTCGTTGATTTGGATAAATGGTATTAATTTCTGACAAGGTACTAATTAATACTACATTATTGACTTTGTATTCATATTCTCCAATTATTAAATCTTCATAATACGCCCTATTATACTGCCGTATTTTTTTTACTAATTCTATTTTTAACGACGTTGAGCCATTAGTATAAAGCCAAGTCCCCTCAAATGTATTTAATAAATTATTTGTGTCTTGATAATAAGCTCCGGTTGTTCTCGTACCATCTTTATCTAAAATGTCTATTACAGTAGTTTGAGCAGAACAAACGGCAGAAAAAAGCAGTAATGTTATTTTTATTATATTTTTCATAATTATTAGTTTTAATTACACGGTGTTGTAGTTACATATCCGTGTAATGAATTAATTTTTAACTTGCTCCAAGAAGTTAGCGAACTGTTTGCTTTATACAAAGATACATTAAACCCAAAAAACTGACGAAGAAAATCACGCTCATAATTATTATCATTATTGAATTTTTCTCCTAATTCACGGTTTAATATTTCTAGTTTCTTCTTAATTGTCAATCCCACAAACTCTGGACTATCTAACTTTTCTTCAACTGATAAAGGGGTTGTTAATCCATGTTCGGAATTGTCAAACACTATTGCATAGGTTTGTTTAACTCCTTGGTCATCTTGAGTTACTAGCATATTAATAGCCTCTTCTGGAGAAGCACTATAATTTGTTATTTCTAATAAATGGTTTACATCTGTCCAAGAAAACATGGGGAAAGTTGCGTTTGGTCCTTGGTAAGGATGAGTATGGGCTTCTGCATAAACAAAAGAACCATGTGCCGCAATGATTTCATTCGATAATGTAGCAGTTGCTTGTAATGGCGGAAGATAGGTCCCATTAATATTTTTTTGGAAAGCAGTTGCGTTTTCACCATCTTGATCTAGCGTTCCTTGAAGGGCAATAATAGAGGGTCTTATATT
>CANFVB010000077.1 GCA_947450355.1 Bacteroidota bacterium | reverse complement strand
TCTTCACAAGAATACAAAAAAAACAATTATAAAACATTAAACGGAGTTTAATTCTTCTTTTGGTTTATAATTAAGAAGTATCTTTACATCATATAATAGCTTCATGTCTTCTGAAAAGTGGTTCGACATTAACATCGGTTGGAGTACAAGAAAAACCGTAATATGCTTTTTATAAAGTATTTGCGGTTTTTTATTTAATATTTGTTACCCAACTATTGCCCAGTTTTATGTTCAAAATGGCTTAACCTAATTTTTTCTGCTATTTCTTTTTCAGGTGTTTTTCCTTTTTGCTTTATTATTCCGCGTGATGTTAAAACTAAAGTTTGCTTTATCTGTTGGCTATCGTTCAGTTCAAATTAACTAGTTTTGCCCCAAAAAGTAAAAATTCTAAAGTAAGTTTTATTATAAATAATATGAAAGATATATTAAACACAGACGATTTATATTTATTGGTAGATGAATTTTACAAAAAATTATTAGCCGATAAATCAATAAGCTACATTTTTACTGATGTTATAAAAATTAAACTAGACGAACATTTGCCAATTTTAGTCACTTTTTGGTCGCAATCTATCTTTAATACAGGTGGGTATTTTAATAATTTGACACAA
This sequence comes from Bacteroidota bacterium, assembly GCA_947450355.1. Taxonomy (GTDB): domain Bacteria; phylum Bacteroidota; class Bacteroidia; order Flavobacteriales; family Flavobacteriaceae; genus Flavobacterium. The sequence continues at coordinate 9,044 of CANFVB010000077.1, read as the reverse complement.
ATCCATTTGAATGTTAGTGAAAAGGAATATCTAACCCCTGAACTCTTTTTAATTTGGTTGGGTCATTTTAATGCTTCTGTAGATGAAAACTTTTTGGGTTTAAATGCCGAAAAAATAAAAACTCAGGCTTTAAGTTTAGCGACTGTTATGCAAATAAAAATCAATTTAAAACGTAAAAAAGGAGATAATTAATATTTTTTTATATGAAATATAGCTTTTATCATAATTATATGCGTGCATAGTATTTTTTTTATTTATATAAGAAAAATTATACCTAAATTAGCTTATAATAAAATATCGAATCTATAATGAACATAAAAATAACAGGTTCTGGGAGCTATATACCAGAATTAAAAGTCAGCAATACCGATTTCAGCGAACATCATTTTATGAATGAAGATGGAAGTCCTTTTGGTTATAGCAATGATATTGTAATTGGAAAATTCAAAGGAATTACCGGTATAGAGGAAAGACGTTACGCCGAACCAAATATTGTTACTTCTGACATGGCTTTTTTTGCTGCCGAAAAAGCAATCAAAAATGCAGGAATTGACTCGAAAACATTAGATTATATAATAGTCGCCCATAATTTTGGTGATATAAAAAACGGTACCATTCAATCGGATGCTGTGCCCTGTTTGGCTGCTCGTGTGAAGCATAAATTGCAAATTGAAAATCCAAAATGTGTTGCTTTCGACATACTTTTCGGTTGTCCTGGTTGGATTGAAGGAATGCTTCAGGCGTATGCTTTGATAAAATCTGGTATGGCTAAAAAATGTTTGGTTATTGGTGCCGAATCATTGTCGCGTGTAGTTGATCCTCACGATAGAGATTCTATGATTTATGCAGATGGCGCTGGAGCAACAATTGTGGAAAACACAAATGAAATTGGCGGAATTTTATCTCACGAAAGTGCTTCTTATACTTTTAGTGAAAAAGATTATTTGTTTTTTGGAAAATCATTTAATACCAAACTAAATCCAAGTATTGGTTATATAAAAATGCATGGGCGTAAAATATATGAATTTGCTTTAAGTCACGTGCCAACAGCAATGAAAAACTGCTTGGAGAAAAGTGGTGTTGCAATTGAAGATGTTAAAAAAATTCTGATTCATCAAGCAAATGAAAAAATGGATGAAGCTATAATTAATCGTTTTTATAAATTATATGACCAAAAAGCACCTGAAGGAATTATGCCAATGAGTATTAATTTTTTAGGAAATAGTAGTGTGGCAACGATTCCAACGTTATTTGATTTATTGGTAAACGGAAAGCTTGAAAATCAAGAAATTAAGAAAGGCGATGTGTTGCTTTTTGCTTCTGTTGGTGCTGGAATGAATATTAATGCTTTCGTTTATAGGTATTAGAATTTGAGTTTCAACATCGTTTTTTCTACCCAAAAATTATAAGAAAACACCAATTTGAGTTTGTAAATAAGCAATAGATTTGTTGACAAACAGAATATTGTTTTGTAAATTAAATTCCATAAATTACTTTCAAAATTCGGTAAATAGTTGCTGACAAAAATCACGATGCTAAATACTAAAATCAATTTTAGATAGGATTTATCAAAGGGTAATATTCTAAATTTTTGATAAATAAACAATAGTTTGGAAAAATTAAAGAGCAACATTGCAATTAATGAAGCAACGGCAACACCTTCAATTCCGTAATGAAATACTTTAATAAAAACGATATTTAGAGAAATATTCAATAGGATTAAGACCCCAATTGCAATCAGATTGAACCTGTAATATTTTGAATATGTAATAATTTCTCCATTAAATCCAGTTCCCATATTCACTAAAACATTGAAACCTAAAATCAAAATCACAGGTATAGATGCCAATAAGTTTTCGTGTGTTGGCAATAGCAAAAACAAGTTTTCAATCCCTATAAATATGCAACTGTATAGCAATGCGCCAATGAAAAATAGTAGTTTTGAAATTTCTTTGTACTTTAAATCTAGTTCGGCAATGGCGTTATTTTTTATGTAATTGGATATAATTGGTGCGTATAAAATAAATATTCCCGTTGCAGGAACTGCGAGTGCTGAAGCCAATGTTACGCCAATACTAAAAGTTCCGTTGTCTTCCATCGAAAGGAATTTTGGAATCATAATTGAATCAATTCTAAATGCAAAAACAGAACCTAAACTTCCCGCAAAAGCATATAATGAAAAGCGATACATTTCGGTTTTGCTAATTTCTGTGAATAGCGATTTGAAATTAAAATTGAATTCAGGTTTGAAATAGTAAAAAAGATAAATTGCTATAAATATTGCAATCAAACTGTATGAAATAATGTAAAAAAGCAATGCGTCTTCAGTAGAATAGTAGTTGTTTAAAACCATCAAAAAAACTATTGGCAATGCTATTTTTGGGATTATATTATCAAAAAAAGTAGGGACTGCAATTTTCTGAATAATGGTAGCTTGCTTTTTAAATAAATCTATAAAAGCCAACGAAAAGGCAATTGTGAATGCTAGATAAATATACTTAAACCCTTTCAATGCAAGGAAAAATGAAAACAATCCGATTGAAGTTAGTAAAAGCAAACTCATTGCAATTACAGATAAAACACTATAATTAAACAACTGTTTTTCTTGTTTATTGTCTAATTTTGGTCCAAATTTTATCAATGCTTGAGAAGCGCCCAAGAGCATTATTGGAAACAAAATTTGAGCTAAAGATTCTACATATCTAAAAACGCCAAGCATTTCTTTGTTTTTTGGATAAATAAAAAGTGTAGAAACGATTCCTATTAAGATACCCGCATAATTAATTATGGTGAAGAAAAAAGCTTGTTTGTGTGTTGCTTTATTTTGCATAATTACTGGGTGTAAATTCTATTTGTTCCTGCTTTGGAATTTAAACGAATATTTTTAATCGTTTTAATATCCAAAAGTAAACTAAAATAATAAAGTTGCAGTTTATAAAAGAGATAAATAGATTTAAGGAAACCTTGCGATTTAAAATGAAATTTTGGTAATCCAAAAACAGATTTTAATCCCAGCAATAGCGCTTTAAATAAAGAATTATTACAATTTATAATCTGAATTAAAACCAAATACTGAGATTGTAATAGGATCTTATTACCATTTAATTTAACAATTCTATCGTGACAAATCGCAGCATTTTTAACAATTCCAATTTTGAATTTATGATAATGAACTCTATCACAAAAATTCCGATCTTCACCATAATGATTGAAAATGGGTTCAAAATAGCCCACTTTTTGAAAACATTCTTTTGAAACTAACCAAGCCGCTGCATTTACAAATGGAACGATTCTAATCGAGTTCGAGTCAACTTCTGTTTTGTGTTTATTGTAATAAGTTTTGAAACTACTGTCTAAAATCGTTTCGTCAGCGGAATAATGCATTGGACTTACAATTCCCAAATCGGGGTTTTTAAATAATTTCTCAGCTAAGTTTGTAATTGTATTTTCAAAAATCCAAGTGTCTTGGTTTAATAAAAAAATAGCGTCTGCACCGTTTTTAATTGCAATATCAATTCCAATATTATTGGCTTTGCCAAAACCTAAATTAGTATTGTTTTGAATTATTTGGATGTTCTTGTATTCCTTTAAAACGGCAATCGATTGGTCGGTTGAAGCATTATCCACAACGATAATATCAATTGGATAATTGGATTTTAATAAAGAATCGATGTTCTTATTAATCCAAATTTCACCATTATAAGTTACTACAACAACGCTAATTTTCTTTTTCAATCGAAAGTATTTTTTTTAATCAGTACAAAAATAATGATATTTGCACTAGACTTTGAAAAAAAATGAAATATTACATTATTATTCCTGCACACAACGAAGCTGATTTTATTGCATTGACATTAAATTCAATTGTTTCTCAAACACTATTGCCGTCAAAAGTGGTGGTTGTCAATGACAATTCTACAGATGCAACGGCTTCAATTGTTACTGAATTTAGTAATGCGCACGACTATATTTCACTAGTAAATAAAACTTCAGAAGCCATTCATTTGCCCGGAAGCAAAGTTATTCAGGCCTTTCATAAAGGATTTGAAACTGTAGATGCGGATTATGATTTTATCGTAAAATTAGACGCAGATTTGATTTTGCCTGACAATTATTTTGAAACTATTATAAATCATTTCAAGAAAGATAACAAAATCGGAATGGTTGGCGGTTTTGCCTATATCGAAAAAAACGGACAATGGATTTTAGAGAATTTAACCGATAAAGACCATATTCGTGGTGCTTTTAAAGCCTATCGAAAAGAATGTTTTTTGCAAATAGGAAATTTAAAACCTGCAATGGGTTGGGATACTGTGGATGAATTGTTGTGTAAATTCTATGGATGGAAAATTGTTACTGATGCTAGTTTGAAAGTTAAACATTTGAAACCAACTGGTGCGAACTACAATAAAACCGCCAGATTCAAGCAAGGTGAAGCTTTTTATTCTTTAGGATATGGTTTTGTAATTACTGCAATAGCTTCTGCGAAATTGGCAATTATGAAAAGGAAGCCACTTTTATTTTTTGATTACGTTCAAGGTTTTTGGAAAGCCAAATTTAGTAAAAAACCACTTTTAGTTTCCGATGAACAAGCAAAATTTATAAGAAATTACCGTTGGAATAAAATGAAAGAAAAGTTGTTTTAATATTTCATCTAACCGAAATTAAAAACAAAATCTAAAATCCCAACAAAATACAGTATTTTTGTGTACTGGTATTCTAGTCTGAATACTTTAAACCTTAAACTGAACACTAAAAAATGATGCTCATTCGCTATTTATCGCAAATCGGAAGGTACTTTATAATGTGGAGAGAAATTTTCAAAAAGCCTACAAAATGGTCGGTGATGAGAGTTCTTATTTTCAAGGAAATCGATGATTTAATTATCGGTTCACTCGGAATTGTAGCGTTCATTTCGTTTTTTGTTGGCGGTGTTGTTGCCATTCAAACCGCATTAAATTTGACTAATCCGCTAATACCTAAATACCTAATTGGGTTCGCCACAAGACAATCTGTAATTTTAGAATTTGCACCTACTTTTATTTCGGTAGTTATGGCTGGAAAAATGGGTTCGTTTATTACGTCAAGTATTGGTACAATGCGTGTTACAGAACAAATTGATGCACTAGAAGTTATGGGTGTAAACTCTTTAAATTATTTGGTTTTCCCTAAATTAATGGCTTTGTTGTTGTACCCTTTTTTAATTGGTATTTCAATGTTTATAGGTATTTTAGGGGGTTATATTGCAGCTGTTTATGGAGGCTTTGGAAGTGAATCTGATTTTGTTGTGGGTTTGCAACAAAACTTCATTCCTTTTCATTTTGTCTATGCATTCATCAAAACCTTTCTTTTTGGTTTGATTTTAGCAACAATTCCTTCCTTTCATGGTTATTATATGAAAGGTGGTGCACTAGAGGTTGGTAAGGCTAGTACCGTCTCATTTGTTTGGGCATCGGTTACAATTATTGCAGTAAATTATATATTAACGCAACTTCTTTTGACCTAATGATAGAAATAAAAAACATTGAAAAGTCATTTGGTGATAGTAAAGTTTTGAAAGGCGTTTCTACGATTTTCGAAACTGGTAAAACCAATTTAATAATCGGACAAAGTGGTTCTGGAAAGACAGTTTTGCTTAAAAGTTTACTTGGAATTCATACGCCAGAAGTTGGAACAATTTCATTTGATGGCAGAATTTATTCGCAATTATCCGCAGATGAAAAAAGAGAATTGAGAACCGAAATTGGAATGGTTTTTCAAGGAAGTGCACTTTTTGACTCAATGACTGTGGCTGAAAATGTTGGATTCCCATTGAAAATGTTTACCAAAAATTCAAAATCTGAAATTCAAGATCGTGTAGATTTTGTTTTGAAAAGAGTGAATTTAGTTGATGCACATACAAAATTCCCCGCCGAGATTTCAGGTGGAATGCAAAAACGGGTTGCCATTGCAAGAGCAATTGTAAATAATCCTAAATATTTATTTTGTGACGAACCGAATTCAGGTTTAGATCCAAATACTGCCATTTTAATTGACAATCTAATCAAGGAAATTACAGAAGAATACAATATTACGACTGTAATAAATACGCACGATATGAATTCTGTTATGGAAATTGGCGAGAAAATAATCTTCCTAAAAAATGGTTTAAAAGAGTGGGAAGGAACCAAAGAAGAGATTTTCAGAACGGATAATGAAGCGATTGTTGATTTTGTATATTCTTCCAATCTATTTAAAAAAGTTCGAGAAGCGTATTTAGTAGGATAAAAAAAAGGCGAAAATTAAATCTAATTTTCGCCTTTTTTATAATTTATACTTTTAAACTTGCAACAATTCCTTTAATTTCTTGTTCTTTAGATTTTGGATAAATGAGCAAAACGTTGTCTTTATCAACGACAATAAAATCTTCCAAACCATCAATAATTACCAATTTATCTTTTGATGTACTGATAATATTACTTGAGGAGTTTTTCAATAAAACAGTTGCATTTACAACTGCATTATTATTTTCATCTTTATCTAATTTTTCGTGCAACGAACCCCAAGTTCCAAGGTCATTCCAATCGAAAGTTGCTGGTAAAACATATACGTTTTTAGCTTTTTCTAAAATCGCATAATCAATAGAAACGTTTTCTGAATCGGCATAATTTTCATTAATAAAGTTAGTTTCTGAATTGGTATTATAACTTTCAATACCTTTCAAAAACAACGCATTCATTTGAGGTTGAAATTTTTCAAAAGCCCCTAAAATAGATTTTACAGACCAGATAAATATCCCACCATTCCATAAAAAATTCCCACTTGCAAGAAATGATTTTGCAGTTTCATAATCTGGTTTTTCTCTGAATTGACTTACTGTTTTTATAGTCTTTTCATCTGATTTATCAAATTCTATATAACCAAAACCAGTATTTGGAAACGTCGGTTTTATCCCTAAAGTCATCAATGCATCTTCATTGGAACAAAAGTCAAAACACTGTTTCAAATTATCCGAAAAGGTAACTTCATCTTCAATCCAATGATCGCTTGGCGCAACCACCATAACTGCATTTGGATTTAGTTTTTGAATTTTTAAAGAAGCATATAAAATACAAGGCGCCGTATTTCGCATTGCTGGCTCAAGCAAAACTTGCGCTTGTTTCACCATCGGCAACTGCTCTAAAACCAAGTCGTTGTATCTTTCGTTGGTTAAAATATAAATATTTTCAACGGGAATTAATTTTGATAATCGGCTAAATGTTTTTTGAATTAAGGTGTCGCCAGAACCCAACATATCGTGAAATTGTTTTGGAAATTCAGTGGTGCTCACGGGCCAAAATCTCGATCCAACACCACCTGCCATTAAAATTGCGTAATAATTTGTATTCATTTTCTAGTTGGTTAATACCTCTACTTCGGCATTTGGATTAAATAAATAAATTCTACCTGAATTTACTTCTATGCATTCGTATCTTTTTACTCTTAACGCTATTTTTTTGAAAATCTTCCCATTTGGAATCCTAAAAACGCAGCCGTAAGGAATTTCAAAGATATAGTTTTTATCGTTTTGTGCATCATATTGTTTCAATGCCAATGCTAATGTCGCATCGGTATCGCTACTCGCTGATGGATTTTTGAAATGTCTCGCCAGTAAAGGTAATAAATTTGACGGAAATATTTCTGGACGAATAAAAGGAACCATCATTATTTGGAAACTATATTTCCATTCATTTCCGTGTGGTTTTATATTTCTGCCAAATTTTTCAAAAGCCACTAAATGTGATATTTCGTGAATTAATGTAATTAGGAATCTGTATTTATTCAAACTCGCATTTACAGTAATTTCGTGTTTTCCGCTCAACCCTTTTCTATAATCGCCGTGTCGCGTTACCCGTTCATTGACGATTTTTAAATGAACTTGATTGGTAACAATAAGCTCAAACACTGGTTTTACAGCGTGTTCAGGAATATATTTTGATAAGGTTTCGTTCAAGGATTATATAATTATAAATTATTAATTATGAATTATAAGTTTTTCTTTGAGGTAATTATTATACTTCTAATTATTTTTAACACTTCTGTACTTTGTTCGTGAAGTGAATTAAATTCCAAATCAGATATATAATTTGTTTCTTTTAATAGTTCTAACCAATACATTGTTTCGTCACATTCTTTTTGAGAAATTGATAATTTATGGATGAAATCAGCTTTACTTTGGGCGTTGATAGCTTCCCTTACATTTGCCCCAATTGAAGTTACAGAACGCAAAAATTGTTTACTCATTACAAATTCCTTCTTTTCTGAAATTAAAAATTTGTAAAAATTAACTCCTCGAATGGCTAATTCAAAACTTTTCTTTTTAACGATGCTCTCATTCATAACTTATAACTTATAATTCATAATTAATTTTATGGTGTAGATGATGAAACTTGTAACACTTTTCCGTTGTAATATTTATTTCCAGTTAAGGTAAAATCAAAAATATAATTTGCCATTTCAATTGCTGTTAATGGTGCTTTATATCCTGGAAATGCTTCTTCCAACATTTCTGTTTGAACGGAACCCAATGCCAAAACATTGAATGCAATTCCTTTTTCTTTGTATTCTTCGGCAAGTAATTCTGAAAGCGTAATTACCGCCCCTTTACTGGAACTATAAGCCGATAATCCAGCAAATTTTAGACTTCCTTGAATTCCCCCCATACTACTTATCGTTACCACGTGGCTTCTTTTTTGTAGAAATGGCAAACAAATTCGAGTTAAATTGGCAACCCCAAAAACATTTACTTTATAGATATTTTCGAATTCTTCGGGTGTAGTTTCTGAAAATGGTTTTAATAATAAAGCCCCTGCATTATGAACAATGGCGTCTATTTTTTTCCAAGAAGTAGTTAAAAATTGTTCCACTTGCGTTAAATCTTCCTCTGTTGATAAATCTACGGAAAGACACGTTATATTGGGATTTTCAATTAATATTTGAGGTGTTTTTCTAGAAATTGCCAAAACTTGATGTCCTGCATTTGCAAATTGTAAAGCCAATTCTAAGCCAATTCCTCTTGAAGTTCC
>CANFVB010000076.1 GCA_947450355.1 Bacteroidota bacterium | reverse complement strand
TTTGGAAATGAAGTCGATTCTATTCGAAGTTTTGATGTGGAAACGCAATTGTCTATTGAAAAGAAAAATAAAATTACGATTATTCCCAATGTTGAAAACAAGTTTTTTCAAGAAGACAGAGAGAGTTTTTTAGAATATATTTCCATTAAAACGGCAATTTTCATTCAAAATACCGAAGGGCTGCTTTCAAAACTCGATACGCTATTTGCGAAAGCGGAAGAAGCTTTCAAAAACTTAAATGGCACGATAAAACATTTGGAACCTGAGCAATTATTTTTGAATCAGAAGGCATTTATCAAAAAAGCATTGGATTTTACGATTGTAGAATTGGGATCAAAAGCCATTTTTAGAACCAATAAAACATTCGAATTTCACATTCAGCCTCAGCCTTCATTCAACAAGCAATTCGATTTGTTGCTAAATAATCTAAATGACAATCATTTTAATGGTATAAAAAATTATCTTTTTTGTTCCAATGATGCACAGGCAAAACGGTTTCACGATATTTTTCAAACGTTGGACGAAGCCAATCACGAAAGCATCAGAAAGCAATATGACACGATAAAATTTCCGCTATATCAAGGTTTTATTGACGAAGAATTGCAAATAGCGTGTTACACAGACCATCAAATTTTTGAGCGTTATCATAAATTTAGCATCAAAAACGGCTATGCTAAAAAGCAAACCATCACTTTAAAAGAGCTTACGACTTTGTCCGTTGGCGATTATGTAACGCACATTGATCACGGAATTGGAAGGTTTGGCGGCTTGCAAAAAATTCAGGTTGAAGGCAAAACACAAGAGGCGATAAAACTCGTTTATGCCGATAATGACATCGTTTATGTGAGCATTCATTCGCTATATAAAATATCGAAATTCAACGGAAAAGACGGTACGCCACCAAAAATTTATAAATTAGGGTCGAATGCGTGGAAGGTTTTAAAACAAAAAACCAAGGCACGCGTAAAGCATATTGCGTTCAATTTAATTCAATTGTATGCCAAACGAAGATTGGAAAAAGGATTCCAATTCAAGCCGGATAGTTATTTGCAATTAGAGCTCGAAAGTTCGTTTATATATGAAGATACACCCGACCAAACCAAGTCAACGCAAGAAGTAAAAGCCGATATGGAAAGCGATCGCCCGATGGATCGATTGGTTTGTGGCGATGTGGGTTTTGGAAAAACAGAAGTTGCCATTCGTGCTGCTTTTAAAGCTGTTGATAACGGAAAACAAGTTGCAATTTTGGTTCCAACAACCATTTTGGCCTACCAACATTACAGAACTTTCACAGAAAGATTGAAAGATATGCCAGTTTCTATTGGGTATTTAAACCGATTTAGAACTGCAAAACAAAAGTCAGAAACCTTGAAAGATTTGGCTGATGGAAGGCTTGATATTTTGATTGGAACGCACCAATTGGTCAATAAAAATGTCGTTTTCAAAGATTTAGGATTGCTAATTGTTGACGAAGAACAAAAGTTTGGCGTGAACGTAAAAGACAAATTGAAAACCATTGCTGCCAATATTGACACGCTCACTTTAACCGCAACGCCAATACCAAGAACGCTACAATTTTCATTGATGGCGGCACGAGATTTATCAGTAATTACGACGCCTCCGCCCAATCGATATCCAATTGAAACAAATGTTGTTGGTTTTAGCGAGGAATTAATTCGAGATGCTATTTCGTATGAAATTCAAAGAAATGGACAAGTGTTTTTCGTGAATAATAGGATTGAAAACATCAAAGAAGTTGCCGGAATGATTCAGCGATTGGTTCCTGGCGCACGAGTTGGAATTGGTCACGGACAAATGGATGGCAAGAAATTGGAGGAATTAATGTTGGCATTTATGAATGGCGAATTTGATGTTTTGGTAGCGACAACCATCATCGAAAGTGGATTGGATGTTCCTAATGCGAATACTATTTTCATTAATAACGCCAATAATTTTGGACTTTCTGATTTGCATCAAATGCGTGGACGCGTAGGTCGAAGTAACAAAAAAGCGTTTTGCTACTTTATTTGTCCGCCATATTCTGCGATGACAGACGATGCGAGAAAGCGAATTCAGGCGTTGGAACAATTTAGCGAATTGGGCGGCGGTTTGAATATTGCCATGAAAGATTTAGAAATTCGAGGTGCTGGAGATTTATTGGGAGGCGAACAAAGCGGATTTATCAATGAAATTGGGTTTGAAACCTATCAAAAAATAATGAACGAAGCCATCGAAGAATTGAAGGAAAATGAGTTCAAGGAATTGTATGCCGATGAGGAAAAACCTACCGAAAAAGCGTATGTCAAAGACTTGCAATTGGACACCGATTTCGAATTATTATTTCCTGACGAATACATTAATAACATTTCTGAACGACTCAAATTATACAATGAATTGAGTTTGATAAAAGATGAAATCACCTTGCAAGTTTATGAAAATAAGCTCGTGGATCGCTTTGGACCCTTGCCAAAACAAGCAGTTTCATTATTGAACAGCATCAAAATAAAATGGATTGCCACACAATTAGGAATCGAGAAATTAGTGATGAAACAAGGCAAAATGATTTGCTATTTTATTTCCGACCAACAATCGAGTTATTACCAATCGGGGCGATTCAATCAGGTGTTGCAATTTGTACAAAAGCAATCGCAATTGTGCAAAATGAAGGAAAAACAAACGCCAAATGGTTTGCGACTTTTATTGACTTTTGAAAACGTAAAATCTATTAAAAAAGCTCTGGAATTGATGGAAATGATTTAGAAATTACAACAATTTCAAATCCTTAATTATCTTTAAAAGGTATATATAAGTGAAACGTATTATTTTGCTAACGTCTTGGAAGTTGCTTGAAACCTTTATATTGGAAGCTATCTACCGTTAGAAAATTAGTTAAGAAAGCAAAAGAGAGAGCAATTGAATTAGATTACATCAGAATTAATTGAAGATTATTGTAGCGTTACCCGAGACCGATAGATTGATTAAACAGACTGATAAAATAGAAATTGTTAAAAAAATAATTATGAGTAAGTATGGATTTTCATTTTCGTTAAGTAGATTATTGGGTATAGCCCAAGCAAAACAAAAATTTGCAAGAACTACTGGAATACCAACAACAAAAAGCGGGATGCAACGAAAAATAGGAGCAAGTATTCTTAAAATGTTTTTTAAGTAATACCGTCTGTGTTTTCAATATAGTCCAATTAATACAGCACTTTTTTCATACTTTAAGTATGTCGAGAGTTTAAATGTTGTAAAGTCAAAAGTCTCGGTAAAGTAAAAAACCATTTAAAATTAGTCAATTACAATAAACCTTATATTTTTAACATACTACACTTTATTTCACTTACTATTTATCGGTATTACACCCTTTGATTTTGGGCTATTTAAAATAATTTAGAAGGAATAATTTACGGTTTTGGTTGAATCAAAATATTAATTATGGAACCACCAAAAAGAAAAAATAACAGTTGTTTTTTTTCCATTATTATACTGATAATTATTGTGTCCTACGTTATAATTTCAGGTAATCATACTGAATCAGGTTCGTCCAATAGTTATGTAAAACCATACCATACCCGTTCTGGCAGATTAGTTAAAGCACATGTAAGGAGATCCGTTAGTATTAGTCCGAACGCTGTTAAAAAACAGAATTATAGTAAGGGTTATTATAGACGTCATAAATATCAGCACACTAGACCCTGATAGCTTGAATATTGCTCCCGACAAACACACTATTAAACACTCGGCAATTTCAAATTTGGCATCAAGCACGTCAAATTTGACATCCAATAAGGGAGTAGTCATTATATTGTGTAAACTCAAAATATGCTTCGGGGTTAAGTCTTAATGGCGCCAAGTTAATAGTTATTAAATTATGAAAATAGTGGAGTAGTTATTTTATAGAAAGCTAAGAAGTCTAGAATCTAAAAATCTAAGCTGTCTGTTTCGCGTGAGGGATTGCAGCGGAAATACTTTGTGGAACGAAGTGGAACAAAGATTGCAGCGGAATGCCCGACCGAGTTTAGTGATTGCTTCAAACTTCGCAAAAACGTTCTAAACGAGGGCACGCCCAAATGAAAAAATATCAAAAAAAAATCCCTGCTTTGTACAACAGGGATGATTTATTAGATTCAGAAATCTTATATTTCGGTGGCTCTGGCGGCTCTTCTGTCGCGCAACCAATACTTGGTTCGTTTGACTAAATAGAACATTACGGGTACCATAACGAGGGTTAAAACCGTGGCATAAGTCAGTCCGAAGATGATGGTCCACGCCAATGGGCTCCAGAAAACGACGTTGTCTCCTCCTACGTAAACGTGCGGATTTAGGTTGGTTACCAATGAGAAAAAGTCGAAATTCAGTCCGATTGCCAGTGGAATTAATCCTAAAATTGCGGTTAATGCGGTTAGTAAAACGGGACGCAAACGGGATTTTCCAGATTGAATGATGACGTGTTTTATTTCGGCAATGGTTAAATCGTCGTGCGAAGATTGCTTGTTTTCGATTACTTTTTCGTCCAATAATAACACGAAGAAATCCATTAATACGATTCCGTTTTTCACGACAATTCCTGAAAGCGCAATGATTCCCATCATCGTCATCAGGATTACAAAATCCATTCCTGCAAAGACGTAACCGTAGAATACGCCGCTGAAACTTAGTAAAACGGTGAACATAATGATGGCGGTTTTTGACAAGGAATTAAATTGCAACACGATAATTATGGTGATGCTTGCCAACGCCAAAAGCAATGCGCCAAACAAGAAACTGGAATCTTTTTTCTGCTGTTCTTGCTCTCCAGAAAACGAATATGTGATGTCGCCTGCCATTTTATAATTGGCTGCTTTCAATTGTGCTTCTATTTGTTTTGTAATTCCGTCGCCATTTGCCCCTGTTAAAACATTGGAATAAATGGTCATAATTCGTTTAGAATTCTTACGTTTTATTTGGTTGAACGTGAATTTTTTCTCGGTCGTAGCCAATGCAGAAATTGGAACTTGAATGATTTGTCCGTTGTTTTGATTTCTGAAAGTTACTGGTTGGTTGAACAAAATACTTTCGTTTTTGCGTTGGTCTTCCTGCAAACGCATTACGATATTGTAATCGTCTTTTCCTTCTTTGTAGGTTGAAATTTCTTGTCCGTAAATCGCTCTACGCATCGTAAATCCTAATTGTCCCGTGCTGGCACCCAAACTTCCAATGCTTACACGATCGACATTTACTTCCAATTCAGGACTTTCTTTGTTGACATCGACATTTAATTTTTCGATGCCTTCGATGTTTTTCGAATTGATGAAAGTGATTACTTTATTGGCTTCCACCAACATTTCGTCATAATTGGTTCCTGATAATTGCAAACTAATTGGATATCCTGAAGGTGGTCCGTTAGAGTCTTTTTCGACGATGATTTTTGCTCCTGCAATTGCTTTTACTTTGGCACGAATTTCTTCTAAAATGTCGCTGGTGTTTACGCCTTTTCTGAATTTGTATTCCGAGAAATTCACGGTTACTTTTCCTTTATAAGGTGTTTCCGATTGGTTTCCAGAATCAACATTTGGGTTTCCAGCGCCTTTTCCCACTTGCGAAACGATGCTTTCCGCCAAATAGTTTTTATCGTTTTCGACATATTTTCCTAAAATTTCAATCACTTGTTTTTCAACAAATAAATTGGCTTTATTGGTTTTAGAAATTTCTGTTCCTTGCGGATATTCGATATAAACTATGGCTTGATTTGGGATGTTTTTTGGGAAAAACAATACATTTCTCGGGAAGATTCCCAATAATACAAATGAGAAAATTAGTAAGGCGATAATTCCAAATAATGCAATTACAGATTTTTTCCCAGTTAAGATTTTACCCAGAAAAATTTGGTATTTAGCTTCTAATCTTGGAAAGAAACTGTGTTGGAAATCTTGTGTCCATTTGAAAAGAAATAAATGATACGCCCACATTAAAACCAAGGCAATTATGATTAAATGTCCGATGGCTTTCATCCAAATAGTATTGGTAATATTCCCGGGAATTACGAATAGCAAACCTGAAACGATGAAAATAATCGTGTATTTTTTTAATGCTTTTTTAGAGATATTTCTGTCTTCAATATCCATAAAACCACCCGTCATTGCGGCGTTAATAACCATTGCTACGAATAACGATGCACCCAAAACACAAGACAATGTAATTGGGAAATAGATCATAAATTTTCCTACGGTTCCCGGCCATAATGCCAATGGAATAAAGGCAGCCAAGGTTGTTGCTGTAGATGAAATAACTGGCCAAGCGATTTCGCCAATACCGATTTTTGAGGCTTCAATTCGCCCCAAACCTTTTTTCATATTGGCAAAAACATTATCGACAACCACAATTCCATCATCAACCAATAATCCTAATCCCATTACCAATCCGAACAAAACCATCGTGTTCAATGTGAATCCAAAAGCCGATAAAATTGCAAATGCCATCAACATTGAAAGTGGAATTGCAGCTCCAACAAACAGAGAATTTCTTAATCCCATTGTGAACATCAACACAATCATTACCAAAATAATTCCGAAAATAATGTGGTTTGACAATTCGTTTACTTGGTGTTCGACTTTGCTCGATTGGTCGTTGGTCATTTTGATACTCAAATCTTTTGGCAAGACTGTTTCTTGTGCTTTAGCCACAATTTCTTTGACTTGATCCAATGCCGAAATCATATTTTGCCCCGAACGTTTTTTCACATTTAGCATCACCACTTCTTGACCACTTTCGCGTGCGTAAGTCGTTTTTTCTTTCTCTTTGAAATTGATAACCGCAATGTCTTTCAGGTAAACTGTTCCTCCGTAGGATTTTACAACTACGTTTTCAAGCTCCTTTGGGTTTTTGATTTCCCCAACAATTCGGATGTTATTTCGAGACCCTTGCGAGATTAAATTACCTCCAGAAAGCGTCATATTTTCATATTTCACCGCATTTTGAATGTCGTCAAAACTTACTTTTGCAGCGTTCATTTTGAATACATCAATGGCAATTTCAACCTCTTTATCATCAACCCCAAGAATGTCAACCTTTTTTACTTCAGGAACATTTTCAATCTCATCTTTTAAATATTCCCCATATTTTTTGAGTTGTTGCGTGGTGTAATTTCCTTTCAAATTAATATTCAAAATCGGTACTTCCTCAGAAATATTGATGTTGAAAATACTTGGTTCTACCTTACTTCCATTGTCAAGATTTGGCCAGTCCGTATCGGCTTTCGCCAAATCTGCTTTGTCTTTAATTCTGATTTTAGCTTCTTCAATTGAGATTTTTTGTTCAAATTCAACGACTACAATTCCGTAATCTTGAAACGAACTTGACGTAACTTTGGTAACGCCAGAAATATTTTTGAACTGATCTTCAAGTGGTTTTACAACTAATTTCTCTACATCTTCAGAGGAATTCCCTGGAAAAATAGAAGAAACGTAAATTTTGTTTTCCAATATTTCAGGGAAATTTTCACGCGGCATATTGATATACGCCATCGTTCCCGAAACTATAATTATTAAGGTCAGAATGTAAACCGTAATACGGTTATCTACAGCCCAACTCGAAATGCTAAATTCTTTTTTTTGATGACTCATTATATAAGAGTTATTTTAAATTTTAAATGATAAATTTTGAATTTCCTTTGAAATTTTGGGGCTTAGAAATTTAGTTTCATTCCTTCTGAAACTGTATTTACTCCATCACTTACAACTACTGTTTTTGGCTCTAATCCTCCTAAAATCTCAGTAAAATTTTCGGATGTTTTTCCCACTTTCACAATCACTTTTTTAGCAATTGCCGTTTTGTCTTTAATTGAAGTTGCTTCAAATACAAATTGGTCGCCATTTCCATCTACTTGAATCACATTGGAAGGAACTACAACCGCGTTCGCATTAGTGTAATCAATGATTTTAAGTTTTGCTACTTGGTTTGGACGTAATAAATTTTCAGCATTTGGAATGGAAACTTCAATCCCAAAACTTCTATTATTAGGGTTGATATTACTTGCAACTTGTCTGATTTTACCAACATACGTTTTTCCTAAAGATGCCAAATAAACATTGACAACCGTACCCACTTTTAATTTTCCGATATAACTTTCAGGAACAGCTGTAGAAACAAACATATTATTCAAATTTACAATTCGCATCAATCCTTGTCCAGGACCAACTACTTGTCCTTTTTCGGCAATTAATTCGTCAATTACACCTGAAAATGGGGCGATAATTCTTGTTTTTGCCAATTGTGCTTTCATTTGTGCAACTGCTTTTTGTTGGCTTATCATATTGGTTTGCGACTGCAAATACTGAATTTCAGAACCAATTTTTTGATCCCATAAACGTTTTTGTCTTTCAAAAGTTGTTTTAGCCAATGCCATTTGCGTTTCCATTTGTGCCAATTGCTGACTTAATCCACCATCGTCAATAGATCCAAGAAGTTGCCCTTTGCTCACTTTTTGTCCTGCAAGTACATTTACAGTATTCAAAATTCCAGAGAATTGAGGATAAATAATCAGATTTTCTTTGGTGTTTACATTTCCTTGCACTTCTAAATAATGTCTGAAAATAGTGTCTTTCACCACCGAAACAGAAACCAAAGCTTCTTCCGATTTTTTAATATCTAAAAGAGCAATCGCATCGTCCAATTTTGTTAATTGGGTTTGCAATTCTGCTCTTTTTGCTTTTATAGAAACCAAATTTTTTGAAGTGATTAAAGAATCAATATTGACGTTTTCTTCTTTCTTTCCACAAGAAAATAGTAAAATTGAAAGTGTTGCAATTAAAATTATTTTTTTCATTTTTGAGTTTATTATTGTTTGTTATTTTTTATTTATTACTTTTTCTAAGCTTGCTTTTTTATTGATAATATTAACCATCGACTGCAAATAATTTTGTTGTGCGGAATACAATTGTCTTTGCGCCTCACTAAAATCAAAACTTGACGACAATCCTTCTGTGAATTTTATTTGTTGTTTTTTCTCAATTCGTTCCGCCAAATTCAAATTGGTTTTTGCTGTAGCAAATTCCTCAATGCTGAATTCATATTCACTTTTGGCACTCGCATATTGTAATTTCAATTTTTGTTCAGTTTCTGTAAGTTGCGTTTTCGATTTTTCAAAAGCAATTTTTGCTTGTTGCGTTCTAGCACTTCTTGCCAAACTACTAAAAATCGGTACGTTTAAATTTATTCCCATATTGGAATAATTCAGCCATTTTTGATAAGTAGTAAAAAACTGAAATTGATTTCCAAAAGCATTATATCCCAAATTTACATTCGCAGACAATGACGGTAACGCTTTGGATTTTTGCAATTTATATTCTAATTGGCGTTGCTCCTGAAAATTCAGAGCCATTTGATAATTGACATTTTGCGATGGACTAAATTCCCCTTGAGAAAAAGAGGCGTCTAAATTGTTAATCGTCAAAGTATCTAATTTATCGGTAAGTTTTAAATCATCAGTAATGGCAATTCCCAATGTAATTTTTAGCATTTTAGAAGCGATTTCCCGAAGTCTTTTAACGTTATTCAAATTACTATTCACAGACGAAAGTGTTATTTGAAGTTGCTCAACATTTTCTTCTTCTATCAAACCATTTTTGAAAGTTTCCTTGGTATCAAACAAAGTTTTCTCTAAAATAACTTTGTTTTTATTTAAAATCAAAATGCTTTCTTCTGCCAATAAAACATTTCCATAAGCATTGACAACCATTTCTTTGATTTCAACATCTGTTTTTTGTTTGGCATTTTCATAAAATTTCAAATAGGTTTTTGACGCTTGCAAGGCAACGATATAGGAACCGTCAAAAATCAATTGACTTAAGGTAGTTCTGGCGTTCATATTGTGTTTTGTTCCAAAAGCTAC
>CANFVB010000075.1 GCA_947450355.1 Bacteroidota bacterium | reverse complement strand
TGTACTATCTAATATAAATTCAATTTCTTCAGTCATTTTTCTTACTTTTTTTGCTTTTTGAGCAAGCCTTATATTTTAACTATTGTTCCGATATTTTCGCCTTCGCAAATCTTCAATAAATTTCCTTCTTTGTTCATATCAAAAACTACTATTGGCAATTTATTTTCTTGGCTTAATGTGAAAGCGGTTGAATCCATTACGTTTAAGCCTTTTTTGATAACATCATCAAAAGATATAGTATCGAATTTTGTAGCAGTAGCATCTTTTTCAGGATCGGCAGAATAAATTCCGTCAACGCGTGTTCCTTTCAAAATCACATCGGCGTGAATTTCTACACCTCTCAAAACGGCAGCAGTATCTGTAGTAAAATAGGGGTTTCCAGTTCCTGCGCCAAAAATTACAATTCGCCCTTTTTCAAGGTGACGTACGGCTCTTCTTTTTATATATGGTTCTGCAATTGCCTCGATTTTCAAAGCGGTTTGCAAACGTGTTAACATTCCTTTTTCTTCCAATGCGCCTTGTAACGCCATTCCATTGATAACGGTGGCAAGCATTCCCATATAATCGCCTTGAACGCGATCCATTCCGTTACTCGCACCTGCAACTCCTCTAAAAATATTTCCACCACCAATTACAATCGCAATTTCAACTCCTTTAGCGTGAATTTTTTTGATTTCTTCGGCATATTCAGCCAATCTCGCTGGGTCAATTCCATATTGTCTTTCGCCCATTAGCGCTTCGCCACTTAATTTCAGAAGAATTCTTTTGTATTTCATAATTTATTTGAGTTGTATTTTGCAAATATAAGCATATTCTTTTTTTATGAAATAGACTTCGTTACTTTTTTGAAATTAGTTGTGAATATGATTTTTCGGCTTCATTGTATCCGATATTAAAAATCGCTTTCATTTTAGTTTTATTGGTTTCAAATGTGCTGTAATTACTGAGTTCCTTTGGTGCAATAATCCAATCGCAATTATAAAATTTATGAACATTTGAATTTTCCGAAAGCAAGTCGAAAGCCCTCGTTGTTACTGCTTTTATCGATGATAAATCTTTAGCTTCGATGGTATGAATTGGACTCACATAAACACCAATTAACGTTTCACATTTCCCTTTGATGATGTCGGTCGGAAAGTGATTCAAAATTCCACCATCACTGTATAATTTCCCTCGAATTTCATACGGTGACATCAAACCCGGAAAGGCTGACGACGCTAAAATAGCATCCACAATTTTAGTTTTGGCATCAAATATTTTCAGAGTTCCATTTACCATATCGGTTGCTGTAATATGGGTTTGGATTTTCAAATCTCCTAAAACAGCGTCTTGAAAAATATCGGTGAAATAACTTTTAAAAGAATTTGAATCAATAAATCCCGCTTTTTTAAACGTGAAATGTTTCCACTGAAAAATATAAATTGATTGGAAAAATTCTAAGATTTCCTCTGGTGTTTTCCCAAAAGCATAAAGCGCACCAACAATTGAACCCGCACTTGTTCCTGCAATTTGCGTTGGACGAATATTTTGTTCTTCCAAAAATTTAATCGCTCCAGCTTGAGCAATTCCTTTTGAACCTCCTCCAGAAAGTACCAAACCTATTGAGCGAGTTTTCAAAACCATACTTTTATTTTTATATAAATGTACGCTTTTTGTTGCATTGAAAATGACAATTATCATATAATAAAAAGCAGCTATTTCGTATATTTGTATAAATCAATTTCTATGAAAACAGTTATCGCCAAAGCTTTGATAAATAGCTATTCTTATAATGAATACAGAAAAATTATTTCTGATTTATTAATTGAAGGGAAATCTTCGGGCGCTATTCAATCAGAAGATTTGACGCATTATAGCAGTTTAAACGAAACCAGAATGCATCGTTTAGATAAAACTATTAAAATTTCTGATGAGATTTTATTAAAATTACAATCGTTGAAAAGCGACTACACTTGGCTTGTAATTTCAGAAGGTTGGTGTGGAGATGCGGCACAATTGCTTCCAGTTTTCAATAAAATGGATGCCGTTTCTGATAAAATTGAAATGAAAATTGTTTTCCGTGATGAAAATGAGGAATTGATGAATTTGTTTTTAACCAATGGTGCAAAATCAATTCCAAAATTAATTATTTTGGATAAAAAGACTTTGAATGTTGAAGCAAATTGGGGGCCACGACCAAAAGGCGCAATCGAATTAATACAAAATTATAAAGAAAAATTTGGTGCAATTGATGAAACCGCCAAAGCAGAATTACAATTGTGGTATTTGCACGATAAAGGATTTTCAACACAAAATGAAGTTACTGAAGTGCTTCTTGCTATTGAATCTGAAAAAGCATTTGTAATATAAAACGCCATCATTTACTTAAGTAAACTCTCAAAAACAATTACATCCACAGCATTATCTACATTATAATCGCCAATTTTTGTTCTTCGTAAAGCGGTCAAATGCGAGCCAGAATGCATTGCTTTTCCAAAATCATACGCTAAAGAACGAATATAAGTTCCTTTGCTACAAACCACTCGGAAATCTATTTCTGGCAAAGCAATTCTTGTGATTTCAAATTCGTGAATCGTAGTTTTTCGGGTTGCAATCTCTACTGTTTCTCCTGCTCGAGCGTGTTCATAAAGGCGAACACCATCTTTTTTGATTGCAGAATAAATCGGTGGTTTTTGGTCTATTTCACCCAAAAATTGTTTTACAGTTTCGTGAATTAGGGCTTCATCAATATGAGAAATTGGAAAATTTTCATTGATTTCGGTTTCTAAATCATACGAAGGCGTAGTCGCTCCAATATAGAAAGTGCCTGTATATTCCTTGGCTTGACCTTGCAATTCGGTAATTCTTTTGGTGAATTTTCCTGTACAAACCAATAACAATCCTGTTGCCAATGGGTCTAAAGTTCCTGCGTGACCAATTTTAAATTTTTTAGGAAGACCAACTTTATTAATTAAGGCATATTTTAATTTGTTAACCGCCTGAAACGAACTCCAATTCAATGGTTTGTCAATCAATAAAATCTGTCCGTTTTGGAAATCTTCAATAGTCATTGCTAGTTTATTATTTAAGGAATAATAAAGCAAGCATAACAAAACCTAATATTATTCTATAAATTCCAAAAAATTTAAAACCGTATTTATTTAAAATTTCAATAAAGAATTTTACAGCTATAACCGCCACTATGAACGAAGTGACGCATCCAATTATGAAACAAATGGTGTTACTTTGTGTGAATAAAGTAGAAAGGTTTTCTTTTGAAAAAATTTGTGATAAACTAATTTTAATGTTTGATTCTTGTAATTCACTAATGTGGTTTATAACTAAATAATTTCCTTTACACGCGTCAAAGAAACTTTTAGCACTAGCTGCTACCATGGTGGGCACAGCCAAAAAAAATGAAAATTCAGCAGCTGCTTTTCTGGTTAGTTTTTGAGACATTCCTCCAATTATGGTTGAAGCGCTTCGGCTTAAACCTGGAAAAATAATACTCAATACTTGAAAACTTCCAATTTTAAACGCTGTCGAATAGGAAATATCTTTTTCATCTGTAATAACGCTTTGTTTGAAAAAATTATCAATAAAAATTAATATTACCCCTCCAACAATCATGACAACAGATATAAACCATAAATTTCCTAACGCACTTTCAATGTGTTTTTTAAATAATACACCAAAAATTAGAGCTGGAATTACAGCTATCATTAGTTTGAGATAAAAAAAAAGATTTTTAAACTCAAAAAACTTCTTCCAATATAAAACTACAATGGCTAAAATTGCCGGAAGTTGTATCATAACTTCAAACATATCTCTAAAAGGGGTTCTTTCATAGCCCATTATAAAATCTGTAAATTTTAAATGAGCAGTAGAAGAAACAGGTAAAAATTCTGTAATGCCTTCAATAATAGCTAGAATAAATGCTTGAATAGTAGTCATTAATTACTTTTTTGGGGATTTAAAAATCGAATAAATGGTAATTCCAAAACCGATTAAAACCACTGTTGGCGCCAATCGAATTCTTCTAAAATTGAAAATCGCATCGTTAAAAACTTTCGGATTATCACTTCCGCCGCCCGACATCAAAATAAATCCAATGGCAATCACGGCAATTCCAATCAATAGAATTTTGTAGTTTATTTTATCAAAAAGAAATTCTGATTTTTGTTCGTTGTTTTTCATTTGTCATTGCGAGGTACGAAGCAATTCCGTCCTCATTATTCGTTAATATAAATCGTCTGTTCTTAAATTCAAAAAACGCTGCGTTGCAAAATAAGTACTAATCCAAGTGATTAAAATCCCAACAGCAACAACGCCTAACAATACTAAAGCAATCATTAATTGATCGTCTAAAATTCCTAAATTCGGGAAACTAGTGTTCAAATAAATCAAAGTGCCAATAAGCGCTAAAACCGCTAAAGCCGAACCAATCATTCCTAATTTGATGCTCTTCCAAATAAATGGTTTTCTAATAAACGATTTTGTTGCGCCCACCATTTGCATCGTTTTAATAATAAAACGATTTGAATGAATCGACAATCGCATCGAACTATTTATCAATAAAACCGCTACTAAAGTCAGAAATCCACTAATTATTAAAATCCAAAAACTTACTTTTTTAATATTGTCATTCACTAAATTCACCAACTGTTTGTCATAAACAATATCAGAAACCATAGGGTTTTCACGTAATTTATTTTCAATTCTTCGAATGTTATTTGCGTCAATAAAATCTGCTTTCAAATGAATGTCAAATGAATTTTGTAACGGATTAGCACCTAAAAAAGTCATAAAATCCTCACCGATAATTTCTGTATGTACTTTTGCAGCATCCTCTTTGGAAACAAAAACACTCGATTTTACAAATTTTGCCGTTTTCAATTCCGCTTCAAAAGCCTTCAAAACCGTGTCGTTGGCCTCGCTTTTAAAAAATACCGTCATTGCAATTTGCTCCTTGAAATCATCAGATAATTTCTTGGAATTCAAGACAAATAATCCTAAAATTCCAACCAAAAACAATACTAAAAACACGCTCAGGATTACCGAAAAATAAGAAGAAATCAACCTGCGTTTTTGAAATTTATCGTACGAAGAACTCATATGTCATAATAATTAATGTGTAAAAATAACAAAGTATTTCTTTATATAAACTTAATAACGCCCAAAGTTTCAATTTTCGTACAATAAATGTAAATTTGCAGTCAGATTTTCATTTGCAAAAGCAAAATCGCATAATATAGAAGAAAATAAATTCAATGAAATACAACCCAACTGAAGTAGAATCTAAATGGCAAAAATACTGGTTTGAACACCAAACATTTGCTGCAAAAAACAATTCTGACAAACCAAAATACTATGTTTTGGACATGTTTCCTTATCCATCAGGAGCAGGATTGCACGTAGGTCATCCATTGGGATACATCGCTTCCGATATTTATGCCCGCTTTAAACGCCACAAAGGATTCAATGTTTTGCATCCGCAAGGCTACGATAGTTTTGGATTGCCAGCCGAACAATATGCCATTCAAACAGGGCAACATCCTGATAAAACCACCAAGGAAAACATAGCAAGATACCGCGAACAACTCGACAAAATCGGATTTTCATTCGATTGGTCTCGTGAAGTGCGCACTTCAAATGCTGATTATTACAAACATACACAATGGATTTTTATTCAATTGTTCAACTCTTGGTACAATAAAAATGCAGACAAAGCAGAAGACATTGAAACCTTAATTTCGATTTTCGAAAAAGAAGGAAATGCAACTATAAATGCCGTTTGCGACGATGTAATTCAAGAATTTTCTGCATTACAATGGAAATCTTTTTCATCAGATGAACAACAAAAAATCCTTTTACAATATAGATTAACCTATCTCGCCGAAACCGAAGTCAATTGGTGTCCCGGTTTAGGAACTGTTCTTGCTAACGACGAAATTATAAATGGCGTTTCAGAACGTGGCGGACATACGGTTATTCGTAAAAAAATGACACAATGGAGCATGCGGATTTCTGCCTATGCAGAACGTTTGTTGCAAGGACTCAACGATATCGATTGGAGCGAAAGCATCAAAGAAAGTCAACGAAATTGGATTGGAAAATCTGTGGGAGCGATGGTTTCATTTAATGTAGTGCCAACAACCAACAACCAACAACCAACAACCATTTCTGTTTTCACCACCCGTCCTGACACGCTTTTCGGAGTTACATTCATGACCTTGGCACCAGAACATCCATTGGTTCAAGAAATAACAACTTCTGATAATTTAGAGAAAGTAAATGATTATATTTTTGCATCCTCAAAACGTTCTGAACGTGAAAGAATGGCCGATGTAAAAACCATTTCAGGTGTTTTCACTGGGGCGTATGCAGAACACCCTTTTACAAAAGAAGCAATTCCAGTTTGGATTGGCGATTATGTACTTGCAGGTTACGGCACTGGCGCTGTTATGGCTGTTCCTTGTGGCGACGAAAGAGATTATGCATTTGCAAATTTCTTTAACGGTCAAAATGGAATGCCAGAAATTAAAAATATTTTTGAAAATATTGACATTTCAAAAGAAGCATACGGTTCAAAAGACAATGTAATTATTGCTAATTCTGACTTCCTAAATGGATTGAATTACAAATCCGCCACTAAGAAAATCATTGATGAATTAGAAAAAATAAACCAAGGAAAAGGCAAAATCAATTACCGATTGCGTGATGCTGTTTTTTCACGTCAGCGCTATTGGGGAGAACCATTTCCAGTATATTATGTAAATGGATTACCACAAATGATTGACAAAAAACATTTGCCAATCGCCTTACCAGAAGTAGAGAAATACTTGCCAACCGAAGACGGTCAGCCACCATTAGGAAATGCAACGGTTTGGGCTTGGGATAGTGTTCAGTGTTCAGTTGTAAGTGTTCAGTTAATTGACAACAAAACGATATTTCCACTTGAACTCAACACAATGCCAGGATGGGCGGGAAGTTCTTGGTATTGGATACGGTATATGGATGCGCACAATGAAGAGGAATTTGCATCAGCGGAAGCTTTGAAATATTGGGAAAGTGTAGATTTATATATTGGCGGAAGCGAACATGCAACGGGACATTTATTGTATTCTCGTTTTTGGAATAAATTCTTGAAAGACAAAGGGTATGCGCCCACCGAAGAACCCTTCAAAAAACTGATTAATCAGGGAATGATTTTGGGAATGAGTGCTTATGTTTATAGAGAAGATGGTTCAAATACATTCTATACAAAAAGCAAAATATCGGGGGTCAATACCCAGGCACTTCATATTGATGTTTCATTAGTAAACACTTCCGATGAATTAGATATTGAGGCATTCAAAAATTCAAGAGATGAATATAAAGATGCAGTTTTTATAACCGAAGAAAAAGGCAAATATATTGTTGGTCGCGAAGTGGAAAAAATGTCAAAATCCAAGTATAATGTGGTAACTCCAGATACTATTTGTGTTGAATATGGGGCTGACACGTTGCGTTTGTATGAAATGTTTTTAGGGCCTTTGGAACAATCAAAGCCATGGAATACTGCAGGAATTTCTGGTGTTTTTGGATTCTTGAAAAAATTATGGCGCTTGTATAATGATGATAATAATGGTTGGGTTGTAACCAATAATGAGCCTTCGAAAGACAGTTTGAAAAGCTTGCACAAAACCATTAAAAAAGTAAATGAAGACATTGAGAACTTCTCATTTAACACGTCGGTTTCTCAGTTTATGATTTGTGTAAATGAATTAACTGCGCAAAATTGTCATGAACGTGCCATTTTAGAACCATTGGCAGTTTTAATTTCACCGTATGCACCACATATTGCAGAAGATTTGTGGAGTCAATTAAAAAATTTAAAAATTGAAGAATTAAAAGATTTCAATGGAATTTCACACCAACCTTTTCCAGTGGTGGACGAGAAATATTTAGTAGAAAGCAGCAAGGAATATCCAGTTTCTTTCAATGGGAAAATGCGTTTTACCATAGAATTATCCTTGGATTTATCGGTTGCGGAAATTCAAGAAATTATTATGAAAGACGAACGAACCATCAAACAATTGGAGGGAAGAACACCAAACAAAGTAATCATTGTTCCAGGAAAAGTAATTAACTTAGTTGGATAATGACAAAATTGCATCCAAAAAATTTGGCTTGTAATTTGATGTAGTTTTTGTAACTTTATCTTTTTAAAAATAAAATATATGTATTTAATAGTCGCAGGTTTAATTATGTTGTTCAGTTGGTTGGTGAGTCGCCAATTGAAAAAGAAATTTGAATTGTATTCAAAATTGCAGTTAAATAATGGAATGTCGGGAGCTGAAATCGCCGAAAAAATGCTCGCAGATCACGGAATTACGGATGTTACTGTAATTTCAACTCCAGGGCGTTTGACGGATCATTACAATCCAACGGACAAAACAGTAAATCTAAGTGAAGCCGTTTACAACCAAAGAAACGCTGCCGCTGCTGCCGTTGCTGCTCACGAATGTGGCCACGCAGTGCAACACGCCACCGCTTATAGTTGGTTGGAATTGCGTTCTCAATTAGTGCCAGTTGTAAATATTGCATCAAATTATGTGCAATGGATTTTGATTGGAGGAATTTTTATGATGAAAACATTCCCATCATTATTGTTAATTGGAATTGTAATTTTTGCTGCCACGACGTTGTTCTCCATTGTAACGTTACCAGTAGAATATGACGCAAGTAACAGAGCTTTGGCTTGGTTAGAAAACAAAAATATGTTGACTCGCGAAGAGCAAGCTGGCGCAAAAGACGCTTTGAAATGGGCTGCAAGAACTTATGTTGTTGCTGCAATTGGGTCAATTGCTACGCTATTATATTATGTGATGATATACATGAACAGACGATAATCTTAAGTCAATTATAAAATTAGAAAAGCGGGGAGCATTATTGCTTCCCGCTTTTTTTATAACCAAATCAACGCATAACCAAATTAACTTCCTCATTACAATTGGATTTGTCTTTCTATTTGCTGATCTAAGGAAATGAAGGTTTCTGTTCTTGAAACACCTTCTATAGCTTGAATTTTGGTGTTTAATAGATTCATTAAATGTTCGTTATCACGACAAATAATTTTGATTAAAATCGACCAATTTCCTGTTGTATAATGACATTCCAAAACTTCAGGGATTTTTTTCAACTCTTTCACGGCTTCCGAGTTTCGGGCAGCTTTATCAAGGTAAACTCCCACAAATGCCATAGTGCTGTAGCCCAAAACTTTGTTGTTTACAATGAATTTTGAACCCGAAATTACGCCCGATTGTTCTAATTTTCGTAATCTTTGGTGGATTGCCGCACCAGAAATTCCAATTTTATTGGCAATTTGAAGGATGGGTTTTCGAGCATCTTCCATTAAATCCCGAAGAATTTCTTTGTCGATTCCGTCTATTTCAACTGTTTGTGAATTGAGTTTCATATCTTTTCTATTTCAACCAAAATTGTGTTTTTGGTTATAATTGAAAAGCAAAAATACAAAATATACTTTAATTTATGTTAATTAAGTGTTTTTCTAGTTTACACAAAATTCTGTTCAGTCTCTCCAGTCTTAGTTATTGATGTACTTGACGTCAAATTTAACGTGACAGATGCCAAATTTGACTTGATTGACTCCAAATCTTATATTCCCGTGACTTAATGTTTTTTGAATACTAGTAATAGGTAATTGAGGCATTTTGAGTAGATGGGATTCCTGGTGTTGAGACTCCAGTTTGAGGATTAATTGAATAATTTGTAAAAATAGAAGTGTAGCTTATTGGGTAATTTTCAGAATTGTATTGATATGTTATTTGAACCGTTCTTGTAGTTAAATTAGAAGCATTTTTATGTAATTCACTTTTTAAATTATTAATACTTTCAAACCCTTGTGGATTAGACCACGAATAAAACCCTGT
>CANFVB010000074.1 GCA_947450355.1 Bacteroidota bacterium | reverse complement strand
CGATCAGTATTTTTAATTTTGAAATTTACACGTGTTTTTTCTTTTCTATAAATAGATGGAATTGCAGCTTTAATAATTTCAAAATCCAATACATTTTCTAAAGCATGATCTTGGCAAGAATCATTATAATTACTTACTTTATTTGCGATTTCTGGTTTGTATAATATCGCCGAAAGGTCTAAACCACTCGCTTTATAATGCTTGATTGCTTTATTGACATTCAATTTTTGAGACTGCCCAACCATTTCTTTCAAAGTTCTATAACCTAATTGTGCCATTATAATTCTCAATTCTTCTGCAATAAAATACATAAAATTGATAATGTGTTCCGGCGTTCCTTTGAAATTTTTTCTCAATTCTGGATCTTGGGTTGCAATTCCCACAGGACATGTATTTAAGTGGCAGGCACGCATCATAATACAACCCGAAGCAACTAATGGTGCTGTTGCAAATCCAAATTCTTCGGCTCCTAATAATGCCGCAATGGCTACATCACGCCCTGTTTTTAATTGTCCATCACATTCTAAAACGACTCTACCGCGCAAATCATTTAATAATAAAGTTTGTTGGGCTTCCGCCAATCCTAATTCCCACGGAATTCCTGTATGTTGTAATGATGTCAATGGTGCTGCACCTGTACCTCCATCATAACCAGAAATCAAAATTACATCAGCTTTAGCCTTTGCAACACCAGCAGCGATAGTTCCTACACCAACTTCGGAAACTAATTTCACATTGATTCTTGCTTCGCGATTGGCATTTTTTAAATCAAAAATCAATTGTGATAAATCTTCAATAGAATAAATATCATGGTGTGGAGGAGGTGAAATCAGTCCTACATAAGGAGTTGAATTTCTTACTTCTGCAATCCAAGGCACTACTTTATCTCCCGGTAATTGTCCGCCTTCGCCAGGTTTTGCACCTTGTGCCATTTTAATTTGTATCTCTTTGGCATTGGTTAAATAATTGATAGAAACACCAAATCTTCCTGAAGCAACTTGCTTGATAGCACTATTTCTGGAATCACCGTTAAGGTCTTTTTGAAAACGTTTTGGATCTTCTCCGCCTTCTCCAGAATTACTTTTACCACCAATTCTATTCATTGCAATAGCCAAATTCTCATGTGCTTCTTGACTAATTGAGCCATAAGACATCGCGCCAGTTTTGAATTTTTTTACAATTTCAGTCCAAGGTTCTACTTCATCAATTGAAATTGGATCTAAATTATTGAATTCAAATAAACCTCTGATGGTCATTAAATTCTCACTTTGGTCGTTCACCATATCTGAATATTCCTTGTAGCTTTCGGGACTATTCAATCGAACAGCTTGTTGCAATTTAGAAATAGTTGTAGGATTGAACATGTGTTTTTCTCCATTTCTTCGCCAACGGTAAATTCCACCAATTTCTAAAGGTAGTAAGTTTGAAATTTTAGAATTTGGAAACGCATTTTGGTACCTTTTCTTAACTTCTTTTTCAATTTCCATTAAACCAATTCCTTCAATTCGTGAAGGTGTATTTGGAAAATATTTAGAAGTGAATGTTTTATTTAAGCCTAAAATTTCAAAAATTTGGGCTGCTCTATAAGAATGTAAAGTAGAAATTCCAATCTTATTCATTATTTTCAGAATACCTTTTGCAATCGCTTTATTGTAATTTTTAATAGCATAATCAGCCTTAATTCCTGTAATAAAGCCTGAATTAATCTGATTGTGAATTATTTCATTTACCATATAAGGATTTATTGCACTGGCACCATATCCAAATAGTAAGGCAAAATGATGCGGTTCACGAGGTTCTGCGGATTCAATTATGATTCCAAATTTTGAACGTGCTTTTAAGATATTTAGAGAATGATGAATATAGGAACAAGCCAGTAACATTGGAATTGGTGCTAATTTATCGGTAACACCTCTGTCAGAAATAATAACAATATTACAGCCTTCAGAAACGGCTTTGAAAGTAGCTTGAACGCATTTTTCGAGAGCACGTTCTAAACCGTTAACTCCTTTTTCAATTTCATATAAGGTAGAAATCGTAACGGATTTAAAATCAGCGTGGTTAATGTTTCTAATTTTATCTAAATCTTCATTAGAAATAACGGGATTTTGAATTTTTAGTTTTTTGCAATGTTTGGGTTCAATATCAAAAATATTAAAATCGCCACCAATGGCTAAACTTATATCGGTAATAATTTCTTCACGAATTCCGTCTAACGGTGGATTGGTAACTTGGGCGAACAACTGTTTGAAGTAATTGTATAATAATTGTGGTTGGTCTGATAAAACGGCTAACGGAGTATCATTTCCCATAGAACTTAATGCTTCGGCACCTGTTGTTCCCATCGGATTTATAATGGTTATTAAATCTTCAACGGTATATCCAAATAGGCGTTGACGGGTTTCAAAATCCATTATTTCCACAGGGATTTCATTCTCTGTATAAGGTATTTTTGCTAGTTGTAACAAGTTTTTATCCAGCCATTTTTTGTAAGGTCGCTTGGTTACAATGGCTTTTTTTACTTCGTCATCTTCAATAATACGACCTTCATTCATGTCTACCAAGAACATTTTTCCAGGTTCCAACCTTCCGTGTTGAACTACATCCTCGGGTTTAATATCTAAAACTCCAATTTCAGAAGACATGATAACGAAACCACTTTTTGTAAGCGTATATCTTGAAGGACGCAAACCATTTCTATCTAATAATGCCCCAATTACATTCCCATCTGTAAAGGGAATTGAAGCAGGTCCATCCCAAGGTTCCATAATACAAGCGTTGTATTCGTAGAAAGCTTTTTTATCTTCTGACATACTTTGGTGTCGCTCCCATGCTTCGGGAACTACCATCATCATTGCTTCGGGTAAAGATCGACCAGTCATTAATAACAATTCAATAACCATATCCATCGAAGCAGAATCTGATTTTCCTTCTAATATAATTGGAAATAATTTTTTAATATCATCACCAAAAACATCGCTTTTCATCAATTCTTCTCGTGCCCGCATTCGACTAATATTTCCTCGAAGCGTATTGATTTCACCATTATGACACATATATCTAAAAGGCTGTGCCAATTCCCATGAAGGGAACGTATTGGTAGAAAATCGCTGGTGAACCAATGCCAAACGGGTTACCAAATCCGTATCAGACAAATCAGTATAATAGCGGCTGATATCTTCTGGCATCAAAAGACCTTTGTATATTATAGTCGTCGTTGAAAAACTAGTAAAGTAGTATTGATGGCTTTGTGATATTTTTGATTTTATAACAGCGTGTTCCGATATTTTTCTGGCTGCAAATAGTTTAGCGTTAAATTGTTGTTCTGTGAGTTCTAACCCATTTTTACCAACAAAAACCTGCATTACCGTTGGTTCTTTTTCAGCTGCAATTTTCCCTAAATTTGAAGCATCAACGGGAACTTCACGCCAACCTAAAACAGTTAGATTTTGTTCTTTTATAGCAGTTTCAAAAGTAGTTTTACAAAAAACTACTTGGTTTTTACTTTTTGGTAAAAAAAGCATTCCAACCCCATATTCTCTTGGTTCAGGAAGTTCAAAATCACAAACTTTTTTAAAGAAATCATGAGGGATGTCAAATAAAATTCCTGCACCATCTCCCGTTCTTCCATCGGAACTAACGGCTCCACGGTGCTCAAGTTTTATTAAAATATCTAAAGCTTTATGAATAATATCATTCGACTTAATTCCGTTTAAATTGCAAATAAATCCTGCACCACAATTATCGTGTTCAAATTCTGGTAAATATAGGCCTTGTGCTTTAACTTTCATGCTTGATAATTTTTCACTAAATTACTATATTCATTGATTATAATTTAATGAAAATAGAATATCAGGCAATTTTTGCTACTCTATCAATTAAAAGTTTAAAAAATAACAATTGCTTAATTTTAGACTTTTAATTTAATGATTTCATAATTTGCTTTTCGATTAACAGGTGATTTTTTCGTTGAAATGCTTAAAATAAAGTAGTATTTCCATTTTACTAAATCGTTATAGTTCCAAAGTATTGATTATGAAACTGTCAAAACTGTTTTTATTTCCTATTGTATTTAAGAATTTGATAATGTAAATTTGATTTTTATAATAATTAAATTCTAATTGTATTTATTAAGAAAAAACATTTCGCTTTTAACTTCAATTGTGTTATTTTTGTGCCACTTTAAAAAGTCAAAAATTTTATTATGGACATACACGAATACCAAGGGAAAGAAATATTAGCCAGTTATGGCGTAAAAATTCAACGTGGTTATGTTGCAAACAATCCGCAAGAGGCGGTTGCTGCAGCAAAACAATTAACTGCTGAAACTGGAACAGGATGGCACGTTATTAAAGCACAAGTTCACGCAGGTGGACGTGGAAAAGGTGGAGGAGTTAAACTTGCCAAAAATTTACAGCAAGTAGAAGAAATTGCAGAACAAATTATTGGAATGCAATTAATCACACCACAAACTTCTGCTGAAGGTAAAAAAGTACACAAAGTTTTAGTAGCTGAGGATGTTTATTATCCTGGTGAATCTGAAACTTCTGAATTTTATATGTCAGTTTTATTAAATAGAGCGAAAGGGCGTAACATGATTATGTATTCTACTGAAGGTGGAATGGATATTGAAGAAGTTGCGGAACACACACCACATTTGATCTTCACTGAAGAAATTGATCCAACCGTTGGATTACAAGCTTTTCAAGCAAGAAGAATTGCCTTTAATTTAGGTCTTTCTGGAAATGCTTTCAAAGAAATGACTCAATTTGTTGCTGCACTTTACAATGCTTATATTGGTTGTGATGCTTCAATGTTTGAAATTAACCCAGTATTAAAAACATCTGATAATAAAATTATTGCAGTTGATGCTAAAGTAAATTTAGATGACAATGCATTATACCGTCAGCCAGTTTATGCTGAATTTCGTGATGTTCGCGAGGAAAATCCAATTGAAGTTGAAGCGAAAGCTGCAGGTTTAAATTATGTAGATTTAGATGGAACTGTAGGTTGTATGGTAAACGGAGCAGGTCTTGCAATGGCAACTATGGATTTAATTAAATATGCAGGTT
Source organism: Bacteroidota bacterium (assembly GCA_947450355.1). Lineage (GTDB taxonomy): Bacteria > Bacteroidota > Bacteroidia > Flavobacteriales > Flavobacteriaceae > Flavobacterium. The sequence goes on along the minus strand of CANFVB010000074.1, from coordinate 4,882 downwards.
TTGAACCAGCAAATTTCTTAGACGTTGGTGGAACTGCAGATGCAAAACGTGTGGAATTGGCTTTCCGTATTATCTTGAAAGATCCAAACGTAAAAGCAATTTTAATCAATATTTTTGGTGGAATTGTTCGTTGCGATAGAGTTGCTCAAGGTGTTGTAGATGCATACAAAAACATGGGAGACGCTATTAAAGTGCCAATCATTGTTCGTTTGCAAGGAACTAATGCCGTTATTGCAAAAGAATTAATTGACAATTCTGGAATGCCAATTTTATCAGCTGTTGAATTTCAAGAAGCAGCTGACCAAGTAAAAGCGGCTCTTTCTTAATTATACATTTCGTTCAAATTATATAGAAATCCTAATCGCAAGATTAGGATTTTTTTATATTTACATTTTAATTACTATGTATGTTATCAATTTATAAAATTTTATTTATTGGATTGAGTTGTCTTTTAATAGTTTCTTGTAAAACTAAATTGGTGTATAAAATTCCAAATGATTCGAATAATAAAGTGTTTAAAGACGGTTTAAATACCAAAATAATTCCATTTGGAGATTTGAACGACTCTACATTTGTAAATCTAAAACAATACAGTTTGGATTTTGTTTATGATATGAAATATGCTACGGATGATAATTTTCTTAAAGCAAAAGTATATGATTGTGCGGAATGTTATTTGCGATTAAAAACCGTTAAAGCAATAATGAAAGCCAATGCCAAATTCATGAAAAAGGGGTATAGAATCAAATTATACGATTGCTATCGACCGTTAGATATTCAGAAAAAAATGTGGTTAATAGTTCCTAATCCTATATATGTAGCCAATCCAAGCAAAGGTTCGATTCATAATAGAGGAGGGGCAGTGGATATTTCACTTGTTGATAAAAATGGTGTTGAGCTGAAAATGGGAACTTCTTTTGACTACTTTGGAATTGAAGCGAGTCACAATAACAAGAAATTTTCTAAGGAAATTTTGGATAATAGAAAACTCTTGAAAAAAATTATGTTGCGCTATAATTTCCAATCTTTTGATTCAGAATGGTGGCATTATAATATGAAAAATGCAAAATTAGAACCTATTTCTAATTTCAAATGGAAATGTAATTAATTAAGTACACAAGGCAAGTAATCCATAAAATAGCTTCCGGGAGAATAGGTTTTTCTATCTAGTTCTGAAATAAATTCTTTTTTAAAGATATAATCCAAAGATTCTGTAGTGAATTTTATTCTCATAGAAGATACAGGTGAATGTTGTAAATCTTCTAATGTACCTTTAATAAACATAAAAGTTCCCGATAAAATCCTGTTATTAAAACCCAAATCGTCTTTTACTGGAGCGCCACAATTTTCTTGATCAGTTGCAATTAACGTCACAATTTTGCCATTATCTAGTTGTAAAAAGACTTTAGAATTTTTATCGAAGCAATTGACTTTTATAAAATCTTTGCTTTTTTGTAAAATTTGGACAGTCAAAGTCGGCATTTCATCCGTTAAGGCCAATGAAAAAAACACATAACTTGACGTGTTTCCAAATACCCGTTCGTGCACGATATTGCTTTTGGTTTCTTTGTAAATTCCAATACTGTCCTTAACGTTTACACTATACTCACAGGGTCTTTGAGCAAATAAACTTATATTAATTAGCAAAATGATTGAAAAAAGTAAATGCTTCATATTATTTTATTTTGGTACAAATTAAAACTATTTTATGGTTATTCATGTCGGTTGTGAAAAAACAATATAAATTTCCCCCCTCTTTTATTTTCCATTTTTTTCTAATTTCTTCCACGCTATCAGGAAAATTGCGAGTGGTAATATTCGCTTTTTTATTTTCTAAAAAGGATTTCATTTCACTTTTAGTATAGGAAATAGCATCTTGAATTTCAAAAATCCTTCCTGGAAAATCTATTTTTTCATCTGATGTATATAAATGCGAATGTTGGTGTAGTTTGTCAAGTTGGTATTGTATGCCTATTTCGTCAAATCCTCCCGACTTCATTATAGCGCTATTGGGTTCGTAAAGATATTTTTTCGGTAAACTATAGTTTGAGAAATGGTTATTTGAATTCAATTCGAAACCAAATTCTTCCATCTTTGTATTCGTAATATTGACAGTTTTAATTATTGTATTCCCAATGAATAACTTTGATAGTTCCCAAATTAATTCTTTAACTTCATTGTCAACTGCAACAATATGAATGTATTTCACGTTGGACAATTCCAATAATCCTGCTGAAATATCTAATATTGGCGCGGTTTTTATTAAGATGTTATCTGATTTTGTAAAATAAAAAGGCAATAATTCTGGAACATTTGGCAAGCAATCTTTAAGCATAAAAACTTTGCCTTTAATATCGTTTCGCCTTGAAGGATCGATGTAAATCCAATCAAATTTAGATTGCATTTTTTCTAAATAAGTAGCGCTATCTCCCAACTCACATTGAATGTTTTTAACCTTCAATATTTCAAAATTATGTTTTACGATATTTGATAATTCGGCATCAATTTCACAATGAATTACTTTTCCCATCACTTTTGAAAAGTACAAATCATCAACTCCAAAACCACCTGTCAAGTCAATTAAAGTATCGCCGCTAACAATCGAAGCTTTGTAAAGTGCAGTTTTTTCAGAAGAAGTTTGCTCCACAGAAATTTTGCTCGGGAAAATAATATTTTCTGTTTTAAAAAATGTGGGTAATTTGTCTTTAGCTTTTGTTTTCGCAGCAATTTGATTTAAAACAGCTATCCAATTAACCTCCGGAAATGGATTTTTTTGAAGGGCAAGTTTGGAACTATCAGCACCAATATTGGCAGTAATGAATTTTTGAATATCAGGATGTAAAAGAGATCTATCCAAATTGTATTAATATTTAAAACTAATTATTAAAAATATAATTCAAGATATTAGCACCCATTTTCAGTGCTTTTTCTCTTACTTCTAAAGGATCATTGTGAACATCGGCATCTTCCCAGCCATCGCCTAAATCAGTTTCATACGTATACAATAATACTAATCTATTGTCTATGAATATTCCAAAGGCTTGTGGGCGTTTGCCATCGTGTTCGTGAATTTTAGGAATCCCAGCAGGAAATGAATTTGGTTTTTGAAATATTGGATGATTGGCAGGAATTTCTACCAAAGCATTATTAGGAAACAATTTTGTAATCTCGTTCCGGATGTATTCGTTCATTCCATAATTATCATCAATATGAAGAAAACCACCCGAGGTCATATAATTCCTAAGATTTTCAATATCCGAAGGACTGAAAACGACATTTCCGTGACCCGTTGCATGCACATAAGGATAAGAAAAAATATCGGGACTGCTTGGGGTTACAATTGCATTTTTAGGCTTTATCTTCGTATTTATAGTCTGATTGCAATACTTAATTAAGTTTGGTAAGGAAGTTGGATTTGCATACCAATCGCCACCTCCGCTGTATTTTAACAACGCAATTTCTTGTGAAAAACTATTTAAAGAAAATAGTATAACTAATACATATATTTTTTTCATAAAATGGATTTCAAATTACATATTACTTTTAATTCCCTCTTCAGCGGTTAAGGGGCTTTCATTTATAAAAACAATACTATGACACGCCACAATTGCTGCGGTTTCTGTTCGTAATCTGGTAGCTCCTAAAGTTACGGGTGTATATTTATTTTCAAGTGCTTGAGCAATTTCTTTATTTGAAAAATCTCCTTCAGGACCAATTAATAAAGTTACATTTTTATTTGGTTTCACAACAGATTTCAATGATTTTTTATCAGTTTCTTCACAATGTGCAATTAATAGTAATCCTTCATTTTTTTGTTTTATGAACTCTTTAAAAGTGATTGGTTCGTTTAATTTTGGCAAATATAATTGCACCGATTGCTTCATTGCCGATTGTAATATTTTGTCAAAACGATCGCTTTTCACGAACTTTCGTTCCGAATGATCACAAATAATTGGTGTGATTTCTGAAATTCCCATTTCTGTAGCTTTCTCTAAAAACCACTCGTATCGATCGTTCATTTTCGTGGGTGCAACAGCTAAATGCAAATGGTATTTCGGTTGTTCCGATTTTTCAATGGATACAATTTTAACCGTACATTTTATATCAGAACCTAAAACAATTTCAGTTTTAAATAAAAAACCTAAACCATTGGTTACAAATAATATATCACCACCTTTTTTACGCATTACTTTAATAATATGTTTGCTTTCTTCTTTGTCAAAAGAAAAGCTTTCGGTAGTTTCGTTTATGTTGGGATTGTAGAATAATTGCATATAAATTAAAATTGAATTCTTGCTTTAGAAACGACATCTGAAGTTTCGAAATTTTCTAATAAAAATTTTTGATAACCTACAATTCCAATCATTGCGGCATTATCTGTGGTGTATTCAAATTTTGGAATATAGGTTTTCCAACCGTACTTATTTTCGGCTGCAGCCAATGTATTTCGAATTCCAGAATTTGCGGAAACGCCACCACCAATTGCAATTTTATTAATTCCAGTTTCTTTTACAGCCAATTTTAACTTGTCCATCAAAATTTCAATAATTGTATGTTGAATTGAGGCGCAAATATCATTCAAATTTTCAGCAATAAAATCAGGGTTTTCGGCTACTTTTTTCTGAATAAAATACAATATTGCTGTTTTCAATCCTGAAAAACTAAAATCCAATCCAGGAACTTTTGGTTTTGTAAATGCAAATGCTTTTGGATTTCCTAATTGTGCATATTTGTCAACTAAAGGACCTCCAGGATAAGGTAATCCGACGATTTTTGCACTTTTATCAAAGGCTTCTCCAACAGCATCATCAGTGGTTTCTCCGATTATTTCCATTTTAAAAAAGTCGGTTACTTTCACAATTTGGGTATGACCACCAGAAAT
>CANFVB010000073.1 GCA_947450355.1 Bacteroidota bacterium | reverse complement strand
ATTTTAGAAATCGCTCTGAAATAATGGTATGGGATTTTATGAACGGCATAAATTATCAAGAAACCCATAAAAATATGAGCCAAATGTGTCAGTAAATAACTGATTGTATTTCCAGTTCCGTGGTTCAAATAAGCCAAATTACTACTCGCACTAAAAACAGGCATAAACGAAAACAGCGCTAATAAGGCCACGAATGTCCATATTACTTTGTCTCCTTTTAGATTGTTTATTAGTTCTTTCATTTTTAAATTTTGTTTAAAGTTTTTTTGTTTAAAGTTTAAAGTTGCTCAACCTTAAACTTTAAACCTTAAACTTTTCTTATAAATTCTGTACTGCATTTTTAAATTGTCTTCCTCTGTCTTCGTAGTTTTCAAATAAATCAAAACTCGCACAAGCTGGGGATAACAAAACGGTATCGCCTTTTTCGGATAAACGTTGCGCCATTGTTACCGCATCTTGCATACTTGAAACTTCAATCATCATATCAACAATATTTCCAAAAGCATCAATTATTTTCTTATTATCAACACCAAGACAAATAATTGCTTTCACTTTTTCGTGAACCAAAGACATCAATTCTGAATAGTCATTTCCTTTATCAACACCCCCAACAATCCAAACTGTAGGCGAATTCATACTGTCTAAAGCAAAGAAAGCAGCGTTCACATTGGTCGCTTTTGAATCGTTAATGTATTGCACATTTTGGATTTTCAAAACTTTCTCCAAACGATGTTCTACACCTTGAAAATTTGACAAACTTTCGCGAATGGTTTGTTTACGAATTTGCAATAATTTAGCCACCGAAGTTGCCGCCATTGCGTTTTTCAAATTGTGTTTTCCTTCCAATGCAATGTATTGTGTTTCCATTACAAATTCTTCTTCGTTGATGTTGATTTCCATATTTTTATCTTTTATAAAGGCTCCTTTTTCAAATGTTTTTGTCAGTGAAAATGGAATTAATTGTGCTTTTGTTTTATTGTTTTTGAACCATTCTGAAATCGCTTCATCATCTGCATCATAGATTAAAAAGTCATTTTCTGTTTGGTTCATTGTAATTCTAAATTTTGATGCGATATAATTTTCATATTTATATTCGTATCGGTCTAAATGATCCGGGCTAATATTGGTAATAATTGCAATATCTGGCTTGTAATTTATGATTCCGTCCAATTGGAAACTGCTTAATTCCAAAACGTAATAATCGTATTTATCTTCGGCAACTTGCCACGCAAAACTCTTTCCTATATTCCCGCCGAGTCCAACATTTATTCCTGCCGATTTTAGCAAATGATACGTCAACATTGTTGTTGTTGTTTTACCATTACTGCCCGTAATTCCAATTGTTTTTGCTTTTGTAAATGGCGCTGCAAATTCAATTTCGGAAATCACTGGGATTTTATTCTCAATTAGCATTTTGACAATCGGCGATTTATCAGGAATTCCTGGGCTTTTCATCACCACATCGGCATTCAGGATTTTCTTTTCCGTATGCTTTTCCTCTTCCCATTTTATTCCATTAATGCTAAGAACTTCCTTATAATTTTCTTTTATTTTTCCAAAATCAGACACAAAAACATCGTATCCTTTTTTCTTTCCAAGGATTGCGGTTCCAACCCCACTTTCACCTCCACCGAGTATGACTAATCTCATACTATCTTAATTTCAGGGTTACAATGGACAGAATTGCTAATAAAATTCCGACAATCCAAAACCGAGTTACAATCTTACTTTCGTGATACCCTTTTTTCTGATAATGATGATGTAATGGCGACATTAGAAAGATTCTTCGCCCTTCACCAAATCGTTTTTTAGTATATTTGAAATAAGCAACTTGTAAAACAACCGAGAAATTCTCTGCTAAGAAAATCCCACATACTAACGGAATCAACATTTCTTTACGAACTGAAATTGCCAAAACAGCGATAATTCCACCAATTGTCAAACTTCCTGTATCGCCCATAAATACTGATGCGGGATAGGAATTGTACCAAAGAAAACCAATTAATGCTCCAATAAAAGCAGCAATAAATACGGTCATTTCTCCTGAATCAGGAATGTACATTATGTTCAGATAATTTGAAAAAACAATGTTTCCAGAAACGAACGTGAAAATTGCCAATGCAAGAACGGATATTGCTGATGTTCCTGCCGCCAAACCATCAATTCCATCGGTTAAATTTGCACCATTTGAAACAGCTGTTATAATAAAAATTACAAAAGGAATGAATATCAACCACGCCCATTTTTCGTAACCATCGCCTGTCCAAGCTAATAATTCTGCATAATCAAACTCGTTATTTTTGAAAAATGGAATTGTTGTCGCTGTCGATTTTTCTTCAATTGGCGCTTGATGAATTACATTTTCAGTTTGTGTCATTGAAACTTTATCTTTCACGTCTTTTCTAACCGTTACACCGGGATGCAAATACAAAACAGAACCTACAATTATTCCCAATCCAACTTGACCAATTACCTTGAAAATACCTTTTAAACCTTCTTTATCTTTTTTGAAAATTTTAATATAATCATCTATAAAACCAATAGTTCCCATCCAAAGTGTGGTTACAATCAATAGAATTATATAGATATTATTCAGTTTTGTCAATAAAACAACAGGAATTAAAGTCGCAATAATAATAATCAATCCGCCCATTGTTGGCGTTCCCGCTTTTTGAGTTTGTCCTGCAAGACCCAATTCCCGAACGGTTTCTCCAACTTGCTGATTTCTCAAAAAATTGATGATTCTTTTTCCGAAAATCGTAGAAATCAACAACGATAAAATCAATGCCAATGCCGATCTAAATGTAATATATTGAAAAACCCCAGCACCTGGAACGTTTAACACTTTATGTAGGTATTCAAATAAATAATACAGCATAATTTTTGGTTTATTTGGTTAACTTCTTATTGGTTTTTCGACTAAACGATTAAACATTTATCCGATGAAACCTTATTTTCCTAATTGATCTAACATTTCTTTTACTATTTTCATATCATCAAAATCGTGACGAACACCATTAATTTCTTGATAGGTTTCGTGTCCTTTTCCAGCAATTAGAATGATATCATTGGCTTGAGCCAATTGACAAGCCGCTTTAATTGCTTGCTTTCTATCTGAAATTGAAACTGTTTTATTAAAATTTTGAGGCGCAACACCTTGTTCCATTTCTGCAATTATCGTTTCAGGATTTTCTGTTCTTGGATTGTCCGAAGTAATAATTATTCTATCGCTTAATGTCGATGCGATGTCTGCCATTATTGGGCGTTTCGTTTTGTCTCTGTCGCCGCCACAACCCACAACCGTAATCAGTTGTTCGTTCTTGGTTCTAATGTCATTTATCGTTTTCAACACGTTTTCTAAAGCATCTGGCGTATGTGCATAATCAACAATAGCCGTAATATTTCCTTTTGAAACTATGAATTGGAAACGTCCAGAAACACTTTCTAACTCAGATAATAATCGCAAAACTTCCAATGATTCTAATCCTAATTCAACCGCAGTTCCATAAATTGCCAATAAATTATAAGCATTAAATGTTCCTATCAACCGAACCCAAACTTCATTATCATTGATTTTTAATAACAATCCCGACAATTGATTTTCTAAAATTTGCGCTTTATAATCCGAATACGTTTTCAAGGCATACGTCAATTTTCTTGCCGCTGTATTTTGCAACATTACGCTTCCGTTTTTATCATCACTATTTGATAATGCAAAAGCAGTTTTCGGTAAATTATCGAAAAATGATTTTTTAACATCTCTATATTCTGAAAATGTTGGATGGTAATCCAAATGATCGTGAGATAAATTGGTAAAAACGCCTCCTGCAAATTGCAATCCTTCTGTTCTTTTTTGATGAATTCCGTGAGAACTCACTTCCATAAAACAATAGTCAACACCTTCATCAACCATCTCTTTTAGATACTGATTTATCGTAATTGAATCAGGCGTGGTGTGCGTTGCCTTGTATTCTTTGGTGTCAACTAAAATTTTAACCGTTGAAAGCAATCCTACTTTATATCCTGCTTTTTGAAACAATTGATACAATAAAGATGCAACTGTAGTTTTTCCGTTTGTTCCTGTAATTCCAACTAACTTTAGTTTTTGAGACGGGTTTTCAAAATAATTTGCCGCCATAAAAGCCATTGCTTTGTTCGTGTCTTTTACTTGGATATAAGTAATTCCTGTAACTATTATTTCTGGAAATGTATCGCAAATTATTGCAATTGCTCCTTTATTAATAGCGGTTTCAATAAAATCGTGCCCGTCAGAAATTGTTCCGCGAATGGCAATGAAAACATCGTTCTCAGAAATTTTTCTGGAATCAAATTCCATTTTTTCAATAGCAACATCCGTCGAACCATTTACTGCTTCAATTGCTACTTTCCAAAGTATTTCTTTTAGATTTATCACGATAATTCTAATGTTATAGTTGCTTGACTTGTAATTGCTACTCCCGGATTAATGGATTGTTTTTTGACTTTTCCAACACCAATTATTTTTACTTTTACTTTAAGATTTCCCAATAAAGCAACCGCATCCATTCCTGACATTCCTTTTAAATTTGGAATTACATTCTTTTTTTCTTGCGATTTTGCGTAATAATCCGAGTAATTTTTTTCTTGTGTAGGATTCTTTTTATCCAAATTTTTCACTTCATTTCTCGTTGGTGAATCGGTAAAAATCTTTTGCGCTATTCTTTTAAAAACAGGTCCTGCAACATCTGCTCCGTAATAATTATTATTGGAAGCATCTGGATCGTGAACGACAACAATACAAGAATATTTAGGCACATCTGCAGGAAAATAACCTACAAATGATGAAATATAATGCTTGTCTGCACCGCCGTTAGTCGCATAATTTGCTTGAGCTGTTCCCGTTTTTCCAGCCATCGAAAAATCTTTAGAATATAATTTTGATGCCGTTCCTCTTTTAACAACATTTTCCAAAACAGCTTTCAATTTTAGAATCGTTTCTTGCGAACAAACTTTAGGATTGATGACTTTTTTATTGAATTTTACCACTGTTCTGTTCCATTCTTTTATCTCAGAAACGAATTGTGGTTTTACCATTTCTCCATTATTGGCAACAGAATTATAATACGTCAACGTTTGCAAAGGCGTGATAGAAACTCCGTAACCAAACGCCATCCACGGAAGTGAAAGATTTGACCACGTTTTATCTGTAGGCTGAGGAATATAGGGTTTTCCTTCCCCTTGAAATGGTAATCCCAATCGAGAATTCAAACCATAAGCGTCCAAATGATTTACAAATTGAGAAGGATTATTTTTATAATTATTATAAACCGCCTGAACCATTACGGTATTTGATGATTTTTCAAATCCTTTTGCCAATGAAATAATTCCGTAACCGCCTTCGTGAGAATCTGCAACTTTCTTTCCAAAATAAGTAATTACTCCACCATTCGTATTATAAACAGCACTTGTGTCCACTTTTTTATCTTCTAAAAGTGTCATCAAATCTGCTAATTTATAAGTTGAACCCGGTTCGTGAGATTCAGCAATTGCATAGTTTGTCGTTTCAGAATAAACGCCATCTGCAACTTTTCCTAAATTAGAAATTGCTTTAACTTGACCCGTTTTAGTTTCCATAACCACCACGCAACCGTGATCGGCTTTGTATTTCACAAGTTGTTCAATTAACGAATGATGCGCAATGTCTTGAATATAAACATCAATCGTAGAAATCACATCGAAGCCATCTTGCGGCTCAACTTCATTGACATCACGGATAGGTTTCCACTGCCCTTTTGCAATTCTTTGCTTCAGTACTTTTCCGTCTTTTCCGTTTAAATATTTTCTAAATGCCCATTCAATTCCTTTTCCATCTGGCAAACCTTCTGGCGTAATACGCTCATAACCAATAGTTCTTTGCGCAATTTCCCCAATTGGATGTTTCCGAATTGTTTTTTGGTCAATGATAATTCCACCTTTATAAATTCCTAATTTGAATAAAGGAAAACTCTTAATTCGCATATATTCGGTATAACTCAAATCTCTTGCCAATAAGAAAAATTTGTTCCCACTGGTTCTCGCTCTGGTTAATTCCATTTGGAAATAGGAACTTGGCTTTTTAAATAAAACAGCTAATGAATCGGATAAAGGCTTGATATTCTTATGAAAATCCTTAGAATCTGGCGCCATAGCATCAAATCGAATGGTGTAATTTGGAATAGATGTTGCCAATAAACTTCCATCAGACGAATAAATATTTCCTTTATTAGATGGAATAACAAAATTTCTTATAGAACGTTCTTTGGCTAATTTGCGCAAAGAATCACCTTCTACCCATTGGATATTAGTGATTTTTACTACAATTGCAAGCGCCATTAAAAAGATGACAACTGCAACAATATAAATTCTTAAGATTATATTTTTATTATCTTCTACCATAAATTTTTCAGAAAACCTTTCTCTTCTTCTTTCTTAACTATTATTTTTATCGGTGGTGTTGAAGCGGGTTTGATACCTTTTTCAATCATTTTAAGTGTTACTGTAGATTCCATTTTTAACTTCATTAATTCCGAACGACGATCCACAAATTCCGAACGTAATTCTTTTACTTCGCCCGTTAATTCAATGATTTTAAAAACTTTTTGATCTACATTATTGTTGTTGGCAATCATAAAAATGGCAAGAAGAATTAGAAAAACAATGAACCGCCAGTTTTTAGCCGCATTTGCTTCTTCGTTGATTAAAAATCTTGCTTTTAATATGCTGTAAACTCCATTTTTCATTGCTTATCGCTTTTCGGCTATTCTCAATTTTGCACTTCGAGCTCTATTATTGATTTTGATTTCTTGAAAATCAGGAACAATTAATTTTCCAATTGTTTTGAATGGAACAGAAAAATTTCCAAAAAAATCACGCTCTGGTTCGCCTTCAAACATTCCGTTTTTCATCAATCTTTTTACCAATCTGTCTTCCAATGAATGGTATGAAATAACACTCAATCGTCCGCCTGGATTCAAAACTTCTAAAGATTGTTCTAAAAATTCCTTTAAAACATCCATTTCTTGGTTAACTTCAATTCGGATTGCTTGATACATTTGAGCCAATATTTTATGACTTTTATGAGCTGGCAAAAAACGTCCTAAAACTATTTTTAGCTGTTCTGTATTTTTAATCGGTTCTTCTTCTCTGGCTTCAATAATTACACGGGCAATAGCTGGTGCATTTTTCAATTCTCCGTAATCAAGAAAAACTCTTCTCAAATTTGTTTCGTCATATTCATTGACAACTCGATACGCATTTAAGTCGTTTTTCTGGCTCATTCTCATATCTAATTCAGCATCAAAACGAGTAGAAAAACCCCGTTCTGCAACATCAAATTGATGCGAAGAAACTCCTAAATCAGCCAAAATTCCATCAACGCTTTTCACATTATGAAATCTTAAAAACCTTTTTATAAATCGGAAATTTTCATTTATCAAAACAAAACGTTCGTCGTCAATCGTGTTTTCCAAAGCATCTTCGTCTTGGTCGAAGGCGAATAACTTTCCATTTGGACCCAAACGACTCAAAATTTCTTTTGAATGTCCGCCTCCGCCAAAAGTCACATCAACATATATTCCGTCTGGTTTTATGTTAAGTCCGTCAACAGATTCTTTTAATAATACAGGATTATGATATTCCATTTTCATCGTCGTTTATGTTACCCATCACCTCTTCTGCTAAATCTGCAAAGTCAATTTCATCGTTAGAAATGAAATTTTCATACAAATCTTTATCCCAAATTTCAACGATATTTACTGCTGAAGAAAGTACTAAATCTTTAGAAATTGATGCAAATGCAACCAAATCTTTAGGAATCAATAATCTGCCTAAAGCATCTATTTCAACCACTTTCACACCCGCAGTAAAACGACGAATAAAGTCGTTATTTTTCTTTACAAATTTGTTCAGCTTGTTGATTTTATTCATCATCAAGTTCCATTCCGACATTGGGTACAATTCCAAACAAGGCTGAAAAACCGAACGCTTCAAGACAAAACCGTCAAGAAGTGAAGCTGTCAATTGCTTTTTTAAAGGCGCAGGCAAAAGCAGCCTTCCTTTAGCATCAACTTTACATTCGTATGTTCCAATTATTGAATTCAACTTTAATAGTATTTGAAATGGTTTTGACAAAAATATAAAAAATTTTACCACAATTTACCACAATATACCACTTTGTTAATAAGTTTTACCACTTCCCGCAAAAAACCGATAATTTGTAGGTTTATTTCCATAAAAGGTTCTTTGACAAATTGTTAAGAAACTCCATAAATTAGAAACAAAAACTCAAAAATTTATTATTTACGCCTTATTTACTTCGAATTTGCAACTATAGAAATCCAAAAATTGAAGTCATTCTGATTTTTATTTATTTCATTTAATAAATAGAAATAGTGGAAATGATTTATTTGAACAACAATTAATTGTTTGGTTATTAAATCATATATTTGTCAAAATTGAAATGTCATTATAATAATGGAACACGTATTAAAAAAAGAAGGACGCTATACCTATTTTGAAGCTGGCGAAGGAACACCAATTGTCGTTTTGCACGGATTAATGGGTGGTTTAAGCAATTTTGAATCGGCTGGGGCTTACTTTTCTCAAAAAGGTTATAAAATTATTATACCTGAATTGCCAATTTATACTCAAAGTCTGTTACGAACTAATGTGAAGGCTTTTGCCAAATACGTTAAAGATTTTATCACATTCAAAGGTTTTGACAGAGTAATTTTAATGGGAAATTCGTTGGGTGGACACATTGCTTTGTACCACGCAAAAATGTATCCTGAGAAAATGTTAGGACTTGTAATTACAGGAAGTTCAGGACTTTACGAAAGTGCAATGGGCGATAGTTATCCAAGACGTGGTGATTATGAATACATTCAAAAGAAGGCAGAAGCTGTTTTTTACGATCCAAAAATTGCTACTAAAGAAATGGTTGATGAAGTTTTTAGTATGGCAAACGACCGAATAAAATTAATCAAAACCTTAACGATTGCCAAAAGTGCTATTCGTCATAATATGGCTAAGGATTTACCAAAAATGCACATTCCAACGTGCATTATTTGGGGAAAAAACGACAATGTAACGCCTCCAGATGTGGCTGAAGAATTTCATAAATTACTACCAAATTCAACTTTATATTGGATCGACAAATGTGGTCACGCCGCAATGATGGAACGACCAGACGAATTCAATGAACTGATGTTTGAATGGTTACAAAAAGTAAATTTGTAATATTTCAATATAGATAAGCCACAACATTTCGAGTATTTACTGGAATTGTTGTGGTGTTTTTTTAACTACCTTTGCACAAATCAAATTTGATTATGAAAATTAATACCGCCGAATTTATAATCAGCAATTCTGAAGTTGATAAATGTCCGAAAGATTTCTTGCCAGAATATGCCTTTATTGGTCGTTCAAATGTTGGGAAATCTTCTTTGATAAATATGCTGACGAATCATAAAAACTTGGCAAAAACTTCAGGAAGACCTGGAAAAACTCAATTGATAAACCACTTTTTGATTAACAATAATTGGTTTTTAGTCGATTTGCCTGGTTATGGATATGCGAAAGTTTCCAAAAAAACAAAATCTGTTTTTCAACAATTTATAACGGACTATTTTGAAACTAGAGAACAACTCGTTTGCGCTTTTGTTTTGATTGATATTCGTCACGAAGCACAAAATATTGACATCGAATTTATGTCGTATATGGGGGAAAGTGAAATTCCTTTTTGCATTGTTTTTACAAAAGCCGATAAAATCAGTAAAGTGAAAATTGATTCCCACATTGCAGCTTACAAAAAGCAAATGTTCGCTAATAATTGGGCTGAAATGCCAAATCATTTTGTGACTTCCGCAACAGAATCAACTGGAAAAATGGAATTATTAAATTATATTGATGAAGTAAATCAAGAAGTTTTCAAAAATAACAGTCAGTTTTAGAAAATTCTTTTATCCAATAAAAATCCCAAAACGCAATGATGGACTGCACCCAAAAGTTTGGACAAATTTATAATTAATTTTGATAATAATGAGCTCGATATTGTATCGGGCTCATTTTGTTTAAATTTGACTTACTTCTGTCATTGTTATAATACTTTATATATTCATTTATTT
>CANFVB010000072.1 GCA_947450355.1 Bacteroidota bacterium | reverse complement strand
GTAGCGGGAACAGGACTCGAACCTGTGACCTTCGGGTTATGAGCCCGACGAGCTGCCTACTGCTCTATCCCGCGATGTTTCGAGTGCAAATATACAACCAAAATCGGGAATTGCAACTAAAATATTAAAAAATGTTTTATTTTATCTATTGGGCTGATATGTTTACCTTTGCAAAAATTAAAAAGCAGTAAATGTCACACAAAGCAGGTTTTGTAAATATTATAGGGAATCCAAATGTTGGAAAATCGACACTAATGAACGCCTTCGTAGGCGAAAGATTGTCGATTATCACTTCCAAAGCGCAAACTACACGCCACAGAATTCTTGGAATAGTAAATGGAGAAGATTTCCAAATGATTTTATCCGATACACCAGGAATCATCAAACCAGCTTATGAAATGCAGGAATCGATGATGAACTTCGTGAAATCGGCATTTGAAGACGCAGACGTCCTTATATATATGGTAGAAATCGGCGAACAAGATTTAAAAGACGAATCGTTTTTCAATAAAATCATCCACGCCACCATTCCCGTTTTACTTTTATTGAATAAAATCGATTTATCAAACCAAGATAAATTAGAAGAACAAGTCGCTTTTTGGGCGGCGAAAGTTCCTAATGCAGAGATTTTCCCAATATCGGCATTACAAAATTTCAATGTTCCCGAAGTTTTTGGAAGAATAATAGAATTGTTGCCTGAATCGCCAGCCTATTATCCAAAAGACCAGTTGACCGATAAACCAGAGCGTTTTTTCGTAAATGAAACCATCCGTGAGAAAATCCTCTTGAATTACAGCAAGGAAATCCCGTATGCCGTTGAAATCGTGACCGAAGAATTTTTTGAAGACGAAAATATCATCCGAATTCGTTCCCTGATTATGGTGGAGCGCGAAACCCAAAAAGGGATTATTATTGGTCACAAAGGCGCTGCTCTAAAGAAAGTTGGAGTGGATTCTCGTGCCGATTTAGAGAAGTTTTTTGGAAAACAAATCCACATTGAATTGTACGTGAAAGTGAATAAAAACTGGAGGAGCAACGCCAATATGTTGAAAAGATTTGGTTATAATAATTAGTGTTCAGTATTCAGTTTTTAGTTGGCAGTTTACAGCCGTTGCAATTACTGAATACTCAATACTGAATACTGTTAACTAAAAGAGTACCTTTGCAAAAAATTAAAATACCTTATTGTTTGATTTTAAGAGTATAATGGTTTTGGTTTCCCAAAATCTTAAATCTTAAATCTAAACTCAAAAATCATAAAAATGAATAACATTGTTGCCATTGTAGGAAGACCAAACGTAGGAAAATCGACCCTTTTTAATCGATTGATACAAAGAAGAGAAGCTATCGTAGATTCTGTTTCGGGCGTAACTCGTGATAGAAACTACGGAAAAAGTGAATGGAATGGAAAGGAATTTTCTGTAATTGATACCGGTGGATATGTGCGTGGTTCTGACGACGTTTTTGAAGCTGAAATCCGAAAACAAGTCGAATTAGCAATCGACGAAGCCGACGTAATTATTTTTGTAGTTGACGTTGAAGAAGGTATTACGCCAATGGATGATGCCGTTGCGAGATTATTGCGTAAGGTTACAAAACCTGTTTTATTAGCCGTTAATAAGGTTGATAATTCTATGCGTGAAAAAGATGCCATCGAGTTTTATAACCTTGGATTGGGAGAATATTACACTTTTGCAAGTATTTCAGGAAGTGGAACAGGAGATTTATTGGACGCCTTAATTGATGCTTTCCCAATAAAACCAGAGCCAACACAAGAAGAATTAGAATTGCCTCGTTTTGCAGTTGTAGGTCGTCCAAATGCTGGAAAATCAAGTTTCATCAATGCATTAATTGGTAAAGAAAGATATATTGTTACCGACATTGCTGGAACAACGCGGGATGCAATTGACACAAAATTCGATCGTTTTGGTTTTGAATTCAACTTGGTTGATACTGCGGGAATTCGTCGTAAGGCAAAAGTGAAAGAAGATTTAGAATTTTATTCGGTGATGCGTTCCGTTCGTGCCATTGAACACGCCGATATTTGCATCTTGATTATTGATGCCACTCGTGGTTTTGAAGGACAAGATCAAAGTATATTTTGGTTGGCAGAAAAAAACCGTAAAGGCGTTGTAATCCTTGTGAACAAATGGGATTTGGTCGAAAAAGACACGATGTCAACACGGGATTACGAAGCTAAAATCCGAGAGGAATTAATGCCATTTGTCGATGTGCCCATTCTTTTTGTTTCTGCATTGACCAAGCAGCGTTTGCTAAAAGCACTGGAAGCTACGGTTCAAGTTTTTGAAAATAGAAAACAAAGAATTCCGACTTCAAAATTCAATGACTATATGTTGAAAGTCATTGAAGGCTACCCACCACCAGCTTTGAAAGGGAAATATGTAAAAATTAAATATTGTATGCAATTGCCAACTCCAACGCCTCAGTTTGTGTTTTTTGCGAATTTGCCTCAATATGTAAAAGAAGCCTACAAGCGTTTCTTAGAAAATAAAATCCGTGAAAACTGGGATTTCTCAGGAGTTCCAATCGATATTTATATCAGAGAAAAATAAGCTATAAGCCTCAAGAAATTGAGGCTTTTTTTACCTCAATAACTTCTTCGCTTTCTCCTGAATAATCGAAGCCACAGTTTTGTTTTCGATTTTGCTTTCTAACCAAGAAATAATATCCAAATACAAAAAAGCACGTTTTTCATAAGGATGATTTTCAAATGTTTTCAAACGAGTATGTAGTTTTTTGAATTCTCCTTTCAATTGATGGGGGAAAATTGACCCTAATTTTTTTAAAAATTTAATCATTTCTCGTTGCACCTCGTGCAAGTCATTCATCTTAATTAGAAATTTGTAAGTGCTTTTTAATTGTACTTCCAAATGATAATCCATACCGCATTCATAATGGGCAACTAAACTCAAAACTCGTGCAAAACACATCAAATCTTCTCGCATTGACAAGTTTTTATTGTCGATAATTTTCTTTAAATATTCGATGCATTTTCTATTGTCTCCAGCGCCAAAATATAGACTCGCAATTTTGTAATAAAACACCATTACGTGGTGTTCATCAATTCGGTCTTCGTTGATTTTCAGGTTTTTTAGCACTTCATCAACCAAGTATTTTCCGCCCTCAAAATCGCCTTCTAAAAAGTGCAAATTGAATTTACTGCTATAATAACATAAGAAATATAAGGAAGTGGTATTGTCATTTTTGGGAAATTCTTCCTTTGAAATCATTTGTTCCAATTGTTGCAAAACGTCTTTAGAATACGATTTATGTTTTATAAGATACAAACATTCCAATAAATAGCTGTTTCCTTTGATGTACCAAACGGGGTTTAGATAAATCATTTGTGGAGTATCATTGAATAAATTAACCCATTTGCTTGCATATTTATAGCAGGAAAGAAAATCCTGAATCAAAAAACTGTGCCATAAATGCGCTTTGTAAAGCCATAATTTTTCTCGGAATCCAAGTTCTTCAATTTGATATTCGGGCATTCTATTATTGAAATAATCCGTTATTTCTTGCATTTCCAAATCGCTTTTGGCATAACCCGTTTTGAGCATAATGCTATACAATTGCAGGGAAATATTGGAAAGTTTGCTCGCAATTACATTTTGCTGGCTCAATTCTTTGGCTTGGATAGAAAGTTCATCGGCGCGATCTTCAATACTTCGGGTGATGTATTGCGATTCAATAATTTTTTCTAATTCAACAATTTCAAAGGCAATATTTTTTTCTTCGTGTTCTAATGCAACTAATTTGGTCTTGTCTAAAATTTTCAAACTTTGCTTGTACAATCCTTTATGGTATAAAATAGTAGCAAAATCTAATTGTTCTCTAATCTGAATCCGAATATTTTGATTGACAGGATTCAGCCTTAAACTCACCAAAATCTGTTTGTATAAATGCGCTTTTAAATTTGATAATTGCAATTTGGTTACAATCTTACTTTTCAAAATATCCTCTTCATTATAGTCATTCATTTTATCCAAAAGATTGAAAAGCAACAAAAATTTAGCATCTACATTTACCCCTAATCGGTTTACATAGAGTTTAAATTGCCTTTTTTCTGATTTAGAAAGAGAAGAAATAAGCACAAATAAATTATCTTTTGAAGCGTTTGCCATCGTAAAAAAAGTACTTTTAATTATTTGATAATCAGTTGTTTAATAGTTGTATTTTTTTGTTTAATACTGTAGATGAATGCAAACAAATACATTCAGAAACAATCACAATATATACATTCGTATCGAGATAATAAAATTAAGTTTAAATATCGATATGGATAATCAAAAAGTACAAATATTTGACACCACTTTGCGTGACGGAGAACAAGTCCCTGGATGCAGATTAAATACGGAGCAAAAGCTAGTCATTGCAAAGCGTTTGGACGAATTGGGTGTTGATGTAATTGAGGCAGGTTTTCCAGTTTCAAGTCCAGGAGATTTTAATTCTGTTGTTGCAATTTCTAAAATTGTAAAAAATGCCACCGTTTGCGCCTTAACAAGAGCTGTAAAAAACGATATTGAAGTGGCTGCTCAAGCTTTGAAATTTGCATTAAAACCAAGAATTCATACCGGAATTGGAACTTCTGATTCTCATATTAAATATAAATTTAACGCTTCTAGAAACGAAATTATTGATCGTGCTGCCGAAGCTGTTGCATTTGCCAAAACTTTCGTTGATGATGTTGAATTTTATGCTGAAGACGCTGGTAGAACTGACAATGAATTCCTTGCATTGGTTTGTAGCGAAGCCATTAAAGCAGGTGCTACAGTGTTAAATATCCCAGACACGACGGGCTATTGTCTTCCTGAAGAATACGGTGCAAAAATTAAATATCTAAAAGAAAATGTAATTGGAATTGAAAAAGCAATCCTTTCTTGCCATTGTCACAATGATTTAGGAATGGCTACTGCCAATTCTATTGCGGGAGTAATAAATGGAGCGCGACAAATTGAATGTACCATAAATGGAATAGGCGAAAGAGCGGGAAATACGGCTTTGGAAGAAGTGGTTATGATTTTGCGTCAACACCCAGATTTAGGTTTGGATACCAATATCAACGCCAAATTATTATACGATACAAGCCGAATGGTTTCTGAAAGTATGGGAATGTTTGTGCAGCCTAACAAAGCAATTGTGGGTGCGAATGCTTTTGCGCACAGCTCAGGAATTCACCAAGATGGTATGATAAAAAACAGTTCTACGTATGAAATTATGGATCCAAGAGATGTTGGAGTTACAGAATCTGCCATTATTTTGACGGCTAGAAGTGGACGAGCAGCGTTGGCATATAGAGCTAAAAAAATTGGTTACGAATTGACAAAATTGCAATTGGACGTTGTCTATAATGAATTTTTGAAATTTGCCGATAGAAAAAAAGAAGTTATTGATGGTGATGTTCATCAAATTATAAAAATAAGTAATATTGGAATTTTAGTTTAAAATGAATAAAAAAACACTATTCGATAAAGTTTGGGACAGTCACGTGGTTACCAATGTGCCAAACGGACCTCAGGTTTTATATATAGACAAACATTTAATTCACGAAGTTACGAGTCCACAGGCTTTCGCCGAATTGGAAGAGCGTAATATTCCTGTTTTTAGACCCAATCAAATTGTGGCTACAGCCGATCACAACGTCGCTACCATCAACCAACATTTGCCTATTGTAGATGATTTAGCTCGGAATCAGATTGAAATGCTGACTAAAAACTGTGCTAAAAATGGAGTGGAATTATACGGATTAGGTCACGAATACCAAGGAATTGTGCACGTAATTGCGCCGGAATTAGGAATCACTCAACCAGGAATGACGATAGTTTGTGGTGATAGTCACACTTCTACACATGGTGCTTTTGGAACAATTGCTTTTGGAATCGGCACAAGCCAAGTAGCACAAGTTTTTGCAAGTCAGTGTTTGTTGCTTGAAAAACCAAAAAGTTTGCGTGTCAATGTAAATGGAAAATTAGCAAAAGGTGTTCTTGCCAAAGATGTTATTTTATATATAATTTCAAAAATCGGAACGAATTCTGGCACGGGTTATTTCTGTGAATATGCAGGAAATGTTTTCGAAGAAATGAGTATGGAAGGTCGAATGACTGTTTGTAATATGAGCATAGAAATGGGTGCTCGTGGTGGAATGATTGCTCCCGATGAAACGACTTATGAATATGTAAAAGGAAAAAAATTCGCTCCCCAAGGTGCAGAATTAGAAGCTAAAATTGCCTATTGGAAAACACTTCCAACCGATGAAGGCGCTGTTTTTGATAAAGAATATGATTTTGATGCAGCCGATATTGCTCCAATGTTAACTTATGGAACGAATCCTGGAATGGGAATTAAAATCAATGGAACTATTCCTGTTTTGAATGATGTTTCTTTTGAAAAATCATTAGAATATATGGGATTTGAACAAGGCGAACAGTTGTTGAACAAACCAATAAATTACGTTTTTATTGGAAGTTGTACCAATTCAAGAATTGAAGATTTTAGAATCGTTGCCAACTATATAAAGGGAAAACAAAAAGCAAAGAATGTAGTTGTGTTAATCGTTCCTGGTTCCCAACAAGTGGCGAAACAAATCCACGTCGAAGGGCTAACAGCCATATTTGAAGCAGCTGGTTTTGAAATTCGTCAACCAGGCTGTTCTGCGTGTTTGGCAATGAATGACGACAAAGTTCCTGCGGGAGAATATTGCGTTTCTACGTCCAATAGAAATTTTGAAGGACGACAAGGACAAGGTTCAAGAACGCTTTTGGCAAGTCCACTTGTGGCTGCAGCAACAGCAATTGAAGGGAAGATTATTGATATTACTTTAAACTTAAATTAATATGGAAAAGTTTATAAAATTAGTTACAACGGCGGTTCCATTGCCAATTGAAAACATAGATACCGATCAAATTATTCCTGCTAGATTTTTGAAAGTGACAGATAAAATTGGTTTTGGAAATAACGTATTCAGAGATTGGAGATTTGACGATAAGGATGAAATTATTACGTCATTTGCATTAAATGATAGAAAATATTCTGGTAGTATTTTAGTTGCTGGTGATAA
Organism: Bacteroidota bacterium; assembly: GCA_947450355.1. Lineage (GTDB taxonomy): Bacteria > Bacteroidota > Bacteroidia > Flavobacteriales > Flavobacteriaceae > Flavobacterium. The sequence continues at coordinate 3,106 of CANFVB010000072.1, read as the reverse complement.
TTTTGGATGTGGAAGTAGTCGGGAACACGCTGCTTGGGCATTAGCCGATTATGGATTTAAAGTAATTGTATCGAGTTATTTTGCAGATATTTTCAAAGGAAATGCTCTGAATAATGGGTTGTTACCAATATTGGTTTCGCCAGAATTTTTGAAAGAAATCACAACTATAATTCAAGAAAATCCAAGTACCAATTTGTGTGTCAATTTAGAAGAACAAACCATTGCAGTAGAAAATTCTGCTTTAATTGCTAATTTTGAAATTGACGCCTATAAGAAAATTTGTATGATAAATGGATTTGACGATATTGATTTTTTAATCAATAATAAAGATAAAATTGAAGCCTTTGAAAAAGGGAAAATAACAGCAGTACAAGCATAAAATTGAGATAGTATGAAATTGAAAATCGCATTATTAACAGGAGACGGAATTGGTCCAGAAGTTACAAATCAAGCCGTAAAAGTGCTAAAAGCAATCGGAAAAAGATTTGGTCACACATTTGATTTTGAAGAAGCTTTAGTGGGCGCAATAGCAATTGATAAAACGGGAAATCCTTTACCAGATGAAACAATTGCAATTTGTGAAAGTGCAGATGCTGTTTTGTTTGGTGCTATTGGCGATCCAAAATACGACAACAATCCAGATGCAAAAGTGCGTCCCGAACAAGGATTACTCAAATTGAGAAAAGTATTGGGTTTGTATGCGAATATTCGCCCAATAAAAGCGTACGAAACATTGATTGATAAATCGCCATTGAAACGGTACATCATTGAAGGAACGGATATGGTAATTTATAGGGAACTGACGGGTGGAATTTATTTTGGCGAGAAAAAATTAAGCGATGACGGAACTGTAGCGTCTGATTTGTGTGAATATTCTCAAATGGAAATTGAACGAATTGCACATTTGGCATTTAAATCGGCATTGATAAGAAGAAAAAAAGTTACTCTTGTTGACAAAGCAAATGTTCTCGAAACTTCAAGATTATGGCGTCGAGTTGTAACAAATATTGCTAAAGAATATCCAGAAGTAGCACTTGATTTTCTATTTGTAGATAATGCTGCGATGCAAATGATTTTGAACCCAAAACAATTTGATGTTATTCTTACCGAAAATTTATTTGGAGATATTATTTCAGATGAAGGAAGTGTAATTGGAGGTTCAATAGGGTTATTGGCTTCTGCATCAGTAGGTGATAAATGTGCTATGTTTGAACCAATTCACGGTTCGTATCCGCAAGCAACAGGAAAAGACATTGCCAATCCAATCGCTGCAATTTTGAGTGCATCAATGTTATTGGAGCATTTCGGACTTTTTGCTGAGTCAGAAAGTATTAAAAAAGCCGTCGAAAAAGCATTAGAATTTAATATTGTAACACCCGATTTGAATGCCATTAGAAATTATGGAACCAATTATGTAGGGGATGCAATTGCAAGCACAATTATAAACAGTGAACAATCAAATGGTTATATCAATCACGAAAATATAAATTTGGGTAAATCCATATTTTTTTAAAGATAGTTTTTTAGTTAGTTTTAGTTTTTTAGGGGAAAGGAGTCTTGAGTAATCAAGGCTCTTTTTTTGTTCGGCACATTCAAAATCATGTTACCAACCACCGCTTGAACCACCACCCGAAAATCCACCGCCACCGAAGCCTCCGCCAAATCCACCGCCGCCTCCAGAAGAGCCACCACCAAATCCTCCAGAACCTCGTCCGCCACCTAAACTGCTTAAGATAATAATATCCAATAAACTTGGGCCTCCGCTTGAATTACCTGAATTTCCACCATTGTTTTTTCTTCGAGAAATCAAAACTAAAATAATTATGACAATAATAATTAGCGGTAAAGCTGGAAATTCGTCTTTTTTATTGGCTTTTCGTTTTCCTTTATATTTTCCTTTAAAAACATCAATTATAGCGGTCGTTCCTTTATCCAAACCATTGTAAAAACTCCCAGCTTTGAATTCTGGAACTATAACATTTCTAATAATTTCACCGCCAATTCCCGCTGTCAATCGGTCTTCAACACCATATCCAGGGTTGATTGCAATTTTCTTCTCGGCTTTGGCCAATAAAATTATTACACCATTATCATTTTTTGCTGTTCCCCCAATTCCCCAAGTTTGTCCCCATTTTGTAGCAAGCATACTCACGTCTTCGCCTTTAAGACTTTCAATGGTAATCACTACAATTTGGGTGGTAGTAGAATCGGAATACCGAATCAATTTTTCTTCTAATTGTGCTTTTTCAGTTGCACTCAAAATATTGGCATAATCGTAAACAGAGGTTTGCTCACTTGGAATTTCAGGAATATTGAATTGTGCAAAACCTATTTGTGTAAACAACAAACAAACGACCAATCTAACAATAGCGGAGTATTTTATAACTAATTTCATTAACCTTTAGATATTTCGTTTGACAATTCATTGGTGTCGCCTTCTTGCCAAGGGAAATAATTTTTCAATTGTGCACCGGTTTTCTGAATTCCATCAATAAGTCCTTGTTTGAAATCACTATTTTTGAAATGGTTTTTCATAGCATCTTTCGTAGTGTCCCAAAAACCTTCAGGAACAACGTCGTTAATTCCTTTATCGCCACAAATCACAAATTGCTTATCGGCTACAGCCAAATAAATCAAAACTCCATTTTTGAGTTCTGTTTGATGCATTTTTAATTCTTCAAAAACTTCCAAAGCCCTGTCATAAGGAACTTTGGAAGTTGTTTTTTCTATATGAACTCTAATCTCGCCAGAAGTTTCTTTTTCCGCCATACTTATAGCAGCAACAATTTCTTGTTCTTCTTCATTGGTTAAAAAAACTTCTTTTGACATTAATTTTTTTTTTGAACACAAATTTCACAGATTATCACAAATTTTAATTTATAATAATCTGAGAAATCTGAGTTAGTTCATTATTTTTTTAAATTTTTCCGCAAATTTTTCAATCTGTGGAAATCTGTGCAATCTGTGTTAGGGAGTATTAGAATTTTACTTCAACTGGTTTTTCAGCACCAACAGCAGCCTCGAAATAAGGTTTTTCTTTGAATCCAAACATCCCTGCAAATATAGAATTCGGGAATGTTTTAATGTGCGTATTATATGGTTTTAC